>NZ_JBFTNT010000320.1:0-4659 GCF_056397585.1 Pedobacter sp. 05L430
GGCAATACCCTGACCAAAAAGCAAAGCTGCCGAAAAAGCAATCTTGAGTTTGGACGTAATTGTTCTATTAAAGATTAAGGACATAATACTGATTAGTTTATAAGTTTGGTTCTTAAGTTTTCACAATGTGTGCAATGCTAAAGATATAAAACTCATTCCATAAAAAACAGCATTATTTATGTTACTAAACCCTTATAGCAAACCAATAAACCGCAATTAAAAAAGGGACGGTTTGCAAATGCAAGCCGTCCCTTTTTTAATATCAACAATAGCAGATTGTTTTTAAAGCTACCGTCATCTCGACCTGAGGAGAGATCTCTTGAATTAACATAACCAAKAGATCTCTCCTCAGGTCGAGATGGCGAACTTGTCTGTGAGAGATCCTGAGCTAAACTCAGGATGACGATCGATTCAGATAAAACTCCTTCCTTTCTGCTCCTTCCTATCCTCTTTTCCAGAAAAAATGATTCCTCTTTGAAGACATGCGAATTTTTGCTCTTCAGCAAATATTCGAGGATGAAAAGAGTGTGTCATTTTTTCCTCTTATTTTTTCAAATCTAATTCCTCAATCAAATTCTTAGCACCGCCGAGCACATCAATACACCATAACACATAGCGTACATCCACACATATGGTACGTTTAAACTGTTTATCAAAAGCGATATCACCGCTCATGGCTTCCCAGTTACCATCAAATGCTAAACCGATCAGTTCACCATTACCATTAATAACCGGCGACCCCGAATTACCTCCGGTGATGTCATTATTGGTAATAAAACCAACGGTTAAAGTTCCGTCATTGCCATACTGACCAAAGTTCTTTTTATTATAGTTTTCGATCAGGTTGGCTGGCAAATCAAACTCACTGTCGCCAGGAATATATTTTTGCATAACACCGTCAATGGTAGTTGTTGTCTTATAAACAATACCATCTTTTGGAGAATAGTCCTGCACATTACCATAGCTAAGGCGCATCGTTGAATTTGCATCAGGATACATTATTTTCCCTGCATTTTTCTCTAAAATCGCTTTCAGATATAGGTTGTCCAGTTCCTCCTTTTTACTTTCAAAATCAGCAACTATCGACCCAAAGTTGGCCTTAACATAGTCTGCAGGATAAAGATTTACTGCATACTTATACCCAGGATCATTTTTAATGGCATCAAGAGAAGGATTAGAAGCCATAAATGCCTTTAATTTCTCTGGCTTAATAAAATTACTATTCTCCCAAAGGTAATCTGCATACTTTTGGAAAGTAGCTTCCGAATTTCCTGCCCAGTATTTCTCAGCAATTTCGCTAAAGAACTTAGGCTGTGATTTTACGGGAACATCATTATAAAAAGACGCAAGAATTTGTGCAAAAATCTTCCTGTCTGCAATTTCATTATATGTTTCCTGATAAGTTCCAATAGCTTTATCAACACCTCCCTTTACCTGAGTTGCAAAAGCATCATCACCTTTCTTTTGATCCATTGCATTCCATGCTCTGCCAATTGAAATGGCATTTGGAACCCATGCAGATGCTAAGAAACCCTCATTAATGTAAGTACGTTGAACAGATATCGGATCAATACTTTTATAGATCTGATCATACTGCTCCATTAAACCGGCAAATTCAGTTTTCTGAGCAGCCCATTCAGTAAATGCCTTTTCCTCTTTTCTTTTAGATTCAGAAACTTTTAAGCGCTTTAACTGCTCAGTCTGGCCGATATAATATTTCCAATAATTTGCAATATTGGCATATTTAGATGACAACTTTAAGCGTGTTTCAACACTTTTATCCATTTCTGCTTTCCATGCTTTCAAACGAATATCACGAAGCTTAACGATGGTAGGACTTACTTTTTCAGTAGCCAGATCAACTCCATAAGAAGTTAAGTACCTATCTGTACGACCAGGATATCCATAAACAATTGAAAAATCACCATTCTTTACCCCTTTAATAGATACCGGCAAGAATTTCTTTGGTTTAAAAGGAACATTTTCTGCTGAATATTTTGCAGGAGCATTATTTTTAGCAGCATATACTCTGAAAACAGAAAAGTCTCCTGTTTGGCGAGGCCATTCCCAATTGTCAGTATCACCACCATATTTACCAATATTTTGTGGCGGTGCACCTACTAAACGGACATCATCAAAACGTTCATAAACAAAAAGGATGAACTGATTAGATTTATAAAAATCCTTTACATTAGCTTCTATTGTTGGGCCAGTAACAGCCGCTTTTGAAATGGTATTAAATACCTCAAGCATTTTAGCAGCTTTCTCTGCTCCTTTTAAGCCTTTTGTTGCTTCGTTAACCTGAGGGGTTACATCTTCCATCCTTTGAAGAAAACGGACAAACAAACCATCAATTGGTTTCTCTTCACCATAGTTTTTGGCGTAAAACCCGTTATCAAGGATATTGTTTTGAGCGGTTGAATTCGATGCAATGGCATCATAACCACAGTGGTGATTAGTAAAGATCAAACCTTTATCAGATACGATCTCACCTGTACAGAAACCACCAAAATGAACAATGGCGTCCTTTAAACTCGATCCATTTGCATTATACAGGTCTTTTGCAGTCAATTTAAAGCCCTGTTTTTTCATTTGCTCATAGTTTTTACCTATCAGCATAGGGATCCACATCCCTTCATCTGCTTTTACTGTGTTTACAAAGGAAAATACCATTGCACACAACAGCAGATATACTGTTTTCTTCATGATGAAATAATTAGTTAGTTATGCTGTAAAGTTAATGAATAACTGGGTTAATCTATAAAGAAAAAACCCGCTGAGTAAGTTTTAGCCGTTCCGCTAATCAATACCCTATCCCCTGCATTTATACATTGAAGCTTCCCTATTCTGTCTGACAACTGCAGGGCACTCATCTCTGTTTTCGCCAATTTTTCTGCCCAATAAGGAATTAATGAACAATGCGCTGATCCGGTAACCGGATCTTCAAATATACTTGCCTGAGGAACGAAGAAACGGGATACAAAGTCTACCTTATCACCTTTTGCGGTTATAATAATACCACCTGGCTCAAGATTTATTTGATTCAGAATCTCTCTGTCGGGCACCAAATCTCTAATGTCTTGCTCATTATCATAAACCAGCATGTAGTCTCTTGACTTAAGTACTTCTTTGGGTTGTTTATTTAAGGATTTAGAAATGATTTCGGGCAACACTGCCGGCTCGGGCTTTCTTGATGGGAAATTTAAAGTGTACTGCTCATCAACTATCTTAACCTCTAATGGTCCGCTTTTAGAATTAAAGATAATCTTGTCGTTCGGATAATTTAGTAGCGTTTTTAAAACATGGGCAGTAGCCAGAGTTGCATGACCACACAAATCCATCTCATGCTCTGGGGTAAACCACCTTAAACTGAAAGCCTCTCCCTCTGGCACAAAAAAGGCAGTTTCAGGAACGGCATTTTCATTAGTAATCTTTAAAAGGAGGCTATCTGGTAGCCACGACTCAAGAGGAACCACACATGCAGGATTACCACCAAAAAGCTGGTCAGTAAATGCATCGATCTGATAAAGTTCTATTTTTTTCATCTTCTATGTTTAGATTTACAATTTAATTTCGAACAGGTTAAGGCTCCCACCCCTGTAGTGAACCGGCAGTTCCTCTTCAAACCCTATTAGTGTAACTCCCTTATCAGCAAAGCCACATTTAAAATAATAATTATTCAACTTGTCGTTACCACTGGTAGTATCCATTCTTATAAATTCCTTACCGGTCTCTTTTGCATGACCTTTGGCCCATTCTATAATTTGCTTCACAAAAGAACTACCCCTAAAAGCCGGATTGGTTGCAATGCGATGAATGTAAATAGATGGATCTGCATTTCTTTCTTTCCAGATTAGCGGGTCATCATAATTGATCACAAAAACACAGGCTATTTCACCATCCGCCATAATCTTGTACTGCCTCTTTTCATCAATCTCTTTTTTAACAAGCGATCTTTCAAAGCCTTTCCAATAATTAATGGTTTGTTTCTTTTGATACTCAGTAGCATCATCATAAATTTTAAAAATAGAATCTAAGTCTTCCTGGGTGCTATGTAAAATGGTCATATCGGTACTGTTAAAATAATAACACAAAATTCAACAATATAATTACACCAACACAGATACAATTTTATTAAATTTGACCAATACAGTTTTAAACTATGGAATTAAAGCAAGCCCCCAAATCAGAGCCATACTTATATCTTCAAATTGCTGCCCGCATCGAAAAGCAAATTATGAATGAGGTGTTAAAAGCAGGTGATAAGCTTCCATCCGTAAGAATGCTCTGCAGAGAACTAGGCCATAATATGAGTACCGTTACACAGGCTTATTATGAATTGGAGAGCAGATCGCTTATTGAAACCAGACCAAGATCAGGGTATTATGTTTGCGTACCTCCTAAAAAACGTTTAGCCGTACCCGAAACAAGTAAACCTTCGTCCGGATCTGTTCTGCATAGTCAGGACGATCTTATTACCCGCGTTCATCAAGACAGTGCAAACCCAAAAATAACACTGCTTTCGTTAGGTGTGCCTCACAAAAGCCTTCTCCCTATCGCAAAATTAAACAAGGGGATGATACAAGCCATGAGAACTCTTGATAGCAGCGGTACAGCTTACGACCAGGTACAAGGAAATGACAAGCTTAGAAGAGAGGT
>NZ_JBFTNT010000321.1:0-5700 GCF_056397585.1 Pedobacter sp. 05L430
GTTTATAATAACCTGATCACATTCGCCTTTGTAAGGCAATAAGAACTCTTTGTAAGCAGGAACCACATGATTGTGCCATTTGTAAACCACATCTTCTTCAGGGTATCCGCGTTCCATACCATCGCGTTTAATTCTGCGGTCTAATGCCACAGATTCTTCTGCCTCAACAAAAATCCTGTGATCCAGAAGGGCAGCAATTTCTTTAAAATGGAGGATAAAAAGCCCCTCAACAATGATAATAGGAGCAGGATTAATTTCCAGTATTTTGGTTATTGCTAATGGATTATTGAAATTGTATTCTTTCTTATAAACAACTTCTCCTTTTAAGAGTTTCTTAATATCAAGCAGAAACTGCTGATCATCTATGGTTGATGGCAGATCAAAGTTGTATAATTTATTCTCTTCCTGAGTCATTTCACCCGCCGGGATGTAATAATCATCCTGTGAAACTAATGTTACCTCATCATTTTTAAAATGATGTAGGAAACAATTCAAAAAGAAGGTTTTACCGGATCCACTACCACCCGCAATACCGATAATAAAGGGCTTATTATTGTTCATTCTCTTGTCCGCCGTATGTTAAATTGCAATAAAATCTTTTGTCTAAAGCTCCCAGTGCATCAGCAACTGCTTTAGTCATTACAATTATAACATCTTTTGTAGACTCATTTTCAGAAAATTTACCAACAACTTTTGCAAAGGTTGATCTGTTGCTCATTGGGTTGGTAATTTTCATTACGGTACCAATTGGAGCTGTGCGGTGTAAAACCAACATTTTAGTAGGATCGAGATCAGTATCAGAAATCCATACGGCGGTACCTTTTTCGTCGATCTGGTTTAAGCCATACCTGCTTGCCGCATATTTTAATGATGGATCTTTGATGGAATTTAGGGTGTCAAGAGGGTGTTCAGGCTCTTGCGGAGTAACAGGGTATTGACCCCTGATCCATAATTTCTGACCAACAGTTAATGAATTGTCTGTCAGGTTATTTTTAGCCTTTAACTGATCCATTGTTAACTTGTATCGTGTTGCGATAGAATACATCGTTTCGTTTGATGCAACTGTATGAATCAATAACGGCCCGTTATCTTGTTTTGCCGAATCTGGCTTCGTAGAATCTGGTTTTGAAGTGGCGGGCTTTGAAGTATCTGGCTTAACTGCTGCAGGTTTTTGGATTGGCAGTTGAGGCTTTATGCTGTCTTTTTTTACCACAACGGCCACAGGATCCTTTTGTGTATTTTCAACCGGTGGTGTGTTGATCTTTTCAGGATCTACAGTTGCCAATGGTGTTCCATCCGGAGATTTTGTAGCAGGGATTTTTAGTATCTGACCAATTTGTAAGTTTATTGAACGAAGATTATTAACCCTTTTGATTTCGTTTACAGTAGTGCCGTATTTTTCGGCAAGCATATTAAGGTTTTCTTTTTTCTGAACGGCATGTTCTATAAGATTGCCCTCGGTAGGCGTGTCAGTAACTGCGGGCGTTGCGGTTTCTTTAGTGCTTGCAGTAGCAGTCGGATTTCCGTTAAATGGGATGTCAGTAGGTACTTTAATGATTACACCAATTTGAAGGTACTTGTTGTCATTAAAAGTCATAATATACTTAGGAACAACGTTATATCTTCTTCCTAATGAGTAATAGGTGTCTTTTGCGACAATCTTATGGATGATCAATTTTTTACCATTGTAATTTTCAACCCCAATTGAATCCCTGGTGTTTGCTTTAGCAGCTGAAAAACTAAGAAGTACGGCAAAGAATGATACTATATAATATTTATACATTAATTTTCTGATAAAGTAATTTCGCAATTATACGAATAATAAAAATAACCCCTGAATTGATACTATAAACGTTGCTTATGATTTACTATTGTATGTTTAAGAACATTTTTCAAACCATTTTAATTAGGTATTGTTATATTTTCAATTCCTGTTAAGGGCGACAAAATAAAAAAATAAATACTATGGACGCAAAAGAAATCAGTTTAAATGAAAAGAAAGTAAAACCCGTTGTAGATATGCTTAACGATTATTTAGCAAACTACCACGTTCATTATCAGAAATTAAGAGGATGCCACTGGAACATTAAGGGCCAGAATTTTTTTACACTGCACATAAAATTTGAGGAGTTATATACCAATGCGCAACTTACAATTGATGAGATTGCTGAACGTGTTTTGACACTTGGGAAACCACCTCATAGTCGTTTCGCTGACTATATTAAAGAATCTGCGATAAAAGAAATTGATACCATAGGCTTAAAGGATTTGGATATGGTGGATGCCGTTCTGGACGATATGGCTAAACTAATCGAAATAGAACGCGAACTCCTTGAAGCAACCGATAAAGCCGGCGATGACGGATCTAACGATATGGTAAACAGGTTTATGCAGTTCAAAGAAAAAAATACCTGGATGCTTCGTTCATTTGCAGGCAAGAAATAATCCCCATCTCGTCATCTCGACAACAGGAGAGATCCCTTGGTTATGCCCGTTTGCTTCACAGCTACTGTGCGTTTTCAAGAGATCTCTCCTGTTGTCGAGATGACGATTTGTATCATAGCATAACTATATCTTTGGATATCAAGTTGCCTTTAAATATCAAGTTCTTTAATATCTTTGGCATGTAATGGGATATAAAAGTTTAGCAGACTGTGTTGCCGATCTTGAAAAGCATGGGCATTTAATCAGGATAAAAGAAGAAGTTGATCCTTACCTTGAAATGGCTGCAATACATCTAAGGGTGTATGAGCAGCAAGGACCGGCATTGTACTTTGAGAAGGTTAAGGGAAGTAAATTTCCTGCTGTTTCCAATTTGTTTGGAACATTAGAACGTTCCAAATTCATGTTTCGCGATAGCCTGCCTAAAGTTGAACAACTGGTAAACCTTAGATCTGACCCTGTTAAAGCACTAAAAAATCCTTTTAAATTACCAGGTATCGCTTTTACTGCATTAACAGCACTTCCCTTAAAGCAAAGCCTGTTTAAAGCTAATTTTAGCAAAACTACCATCAGCGAATTACCTCAGATTGTGAACTGGCCAATGGATGGAGGCCCTTTTATTACCATGCCCCAGGTTTATACAGAAGATATCGATAAACCGGGCGTGTTAAATGCAAATCTGGGTATGTATAGAATACAGTTGGCGGGCAATGATTACGAAACCAACAAAGAAATAGGATTACATTATCAAATACATAGGGGTATAGGTGTTCATCAATCTAAAGCCAATGCAAAAGGACTGCCTTTAAAGGTGAGTATTTTTGTTGGTGGTCCACCTTCTCATCCTTTGGCTGCGGTAATGCCTTTGCCCGAAGGCCTTTCGGAAATGACTTTTGCAGGAGCCTTAGGTAACAGAAGGTTCAGGTACTTTTATGATGATGAGGGATTCTGCATTTCTGCAGATGCTGATTTCGTAATAACAGGTACTGTTTATCCGCAAGAGAACAAGCCAGAAGGACCGTTTGGGGATCATTTGGGTTACTATAGCCTTACCCATCCTTTTCCATTAATGAAGGTGCATAATGTTTATCACCGGAACGATGCAATATGGTCGTTTACCGTAGTAGGTAGGCCTCCTCAGGAAGATACCAGTTTTGGTGCATTGATTCATGAGATTGCAGGATCGGCCTTGCCAAAAGAAATACATGGATTAAAAGAAGTAAATGCTGTTGATGCAGCAGGGGTACACCCTTTATTATTTGCCATTGGAAGTGAGCGTTATACACCATATCTTAAGGAAAGAAGGCCTCAGGAAATTTTAACTATTGCAAACCATATTCTTGGTAAGAATCAGTTAAGCTTAGCTAAGTACTTATTTATTGCTGCCAGAGAAGATAATGAACAGTTAGATACTCATGATCTTTCTGGTTTTATACAACATGTATTGGAACGTATTGATCTTACAAGGGATCTGCATTTTCATACCAAAACAACTATTGATACTTTAGATTACAGTGGAGAGGGGTTAAACAGTGGTTCTAAAGTAGTGTTTGCTGCGGCAGGAGAGAAAAAGAGAGTGCTTGCGACCGAACCTCCCGAAGGTTTTGTAATGCCTGCTGATTTCTGTTCTGTTAAGCTTGCTATTCCAGGTGTAATGGCTTTGCAGCTTCCGGCTTATACTAGCGCCAGAGCGGCAAAAGATGAGGTAGCTCTATTAGAGGAAGCTGTAAAAGGTAAAGATTTAAGTGGTATACCGCTAATTGTGCTTTGTGATGATGCTGAATTTACTGCTCAGAATATAAACAATTTGGTATGGGTAACCTTTACGCGTAGCAATCCGGCAACTGATATTCATGGTATTTCGGAGTTTATTGATGATAAACACTGGGGCTGTAATGGGCCTGTGATAATTGATGCACGTAAAAAACCGCACCACGCGCCTGAGTTATTGAAAGTACCCGAAATAGAAGAAAAAGTAAATAGACTAGGTGAGAACGGGGCCTCGTTATTTGGAGTGATCTAGTTTAATAAAAAAAAGATTGATATACGATAGTATAGAGGGTAAAAACTGAGTTTTAATAGAGAATAGTCGTTCAGAATCGTTGCAAAGTCGTTTATTTTATAGCGCATTTTCGTCATCTCGACGATAGGAGAGACCTCTTGATTATGCGAATTTGCGGCTACTTCTCGATCAAGAGAGCTCTCCTATCGTCGAGCTTAAGCTAAATGCATTATCTATTTTATATTCTGCTCCAAGTCTAAAGTTAACGGCTTGTTTATAATTGTCTCTTACTGAATTGTTTTCGTCTACAATTGTTGCCGGATCTAGCCCCTGATCAGTTGAGAAACGAATCGTACTGTAATCAACATAATCCACATCGGCAGAGATCAAAGCTTTACCTGCAATTACATAACTAGCGCCCAAAGATCCTTTTAAAGGTGTCCTAACACGGTAATTGAATGGATAGTTTTGTACAGTGCCATTAAGGCTTCCTGCGTTAGCACCACCAACAATTTTGGAGTCTAAAACTATTGAGGTATTGTCTTCAATAAGCATCCATGAAGGAGATTGTAAGGTTGCTCCAATTCTAAAGTTTTCAACCGGTCTAACAATTATCCCTAAACGGGCATTGTATCCTGATCCTTTTGATTCCTGATTTTGTCTGTAAGATAGGTTGTACTTTGAGTTGTCAACCATTGTTCCTGATTCAGTAAACTCACTGTCGTTGATGTAACGAACATTTACCAATGAGACACTTGCTCCTATATACACCTGGTTAGAAATGTTAATAGCTCCCGATGCGGTAAGTTCAGATGTTGAACCTGATCTTATTTCACTTTTCTTTTGTGTGTTAGGTACATTTGTAGACGCAAAATATTCGTCTTTTACCCCATCGTAATCTAAAAGGTACCCATCATAAGCGTCTTTTTGTACAGAGCCATTTGTTAAGCCGTTTGAATTTGCCAGATCACCAAAATAATCTACGATTGAATTACTTGGGTTTGATCCACCGTAATTGAAATTAGCGGTAAAATCATTGTTTCTGTTGTAGGCAATTCCGAACACAGTACTTACCACCCCGCGTTGGGTGTCTTGCCCTTTCATTCTAATAGCGGGGCTAAAAAGTACCAGACCAATATGGTTAAGGTTTACGTTGTCTTTTGTGGATTTTGTGTTTTGGTTCAGAAAGTTTGCATTTCCAGAGAAATTATTGAATTCAGGAGTTACACTGAATTCAGATTTAGTGAACATTCCAA
>NZ_JBFTNT010000322.1:0-8089 GCF_056397585.1 Pedobacter sp. 05L430
ATTTTTACCCAGCCATAATGTAGTTATGTCGATGGTGTTTAATGAAAGCAATAGAAGGTTTAAGGCTGTAAATGAAATAATACCGATGATATTCTCAGTTTTTAAAGCCATCATCCGTTTCAACAAACCTTCGGCAAAAACTTCGATCAACATATAGGCAATTGAGTTGCTTGTTTTATTCCTGTGTTCTCGTACTAACTGCTCACCAAAACCAGCTTCAATTTTTTCAAGTTCAAGCCTTTTTAAACTGATAAAAGCTCCTGCGCTCAACACAATTCCCAGAACAATGTGTATGAAGCGTTCAAAGCTTAATTCTGGAAATAGGAAAACAACCATGTTGTTTATAAATGTGGTTATACCAGAAGTAATCCGATTAAGGTAATTGGCAAAAACAGTATTAGCCTCACTATAAAGTATGCTAAACAGCATGATGGCGAAAAAGGGGATAATAGTGTACTTCACGATTTTTAAGACAGGCTTAAAAGAAAGGTCCCCAAAGTGAATGGCCATTATTTTTTTTAAAAGATTTATCGGGGCCGTAATAATCTGTAAAAATGCGGCGAGCAATACGGTAAAAATATTCCGTAATAAAGGGAAATGAATTAAGCCTATCATAACCGCAAAAGTGATATACCAGGTGATGATATTAAGATCTGATTGATTGACAACTACCATTATTGCAGCCAGAAGATGACTGCCAGCAAAAATGTAGTACTTTTTAGTTTTAGACTTTTCCCGATCCAGTAAAGTTATGATGATTAAAAAAAGTGTGTAAATAAGTAGGTTAAGGGCTTGTTTCTCCATCCAGAAAAGAAAGTTGAAAAGAATGCCGCCGCCAATTGCTGCAAGGAGCTGTAGGTCTATCCGCTGTTTCATGTGAGTGTAGATTGTTTTTAGATTAAAGATGATTTGTAACTATCCACATGTATGCAAAAGCTACAGGGAGGTTAAATAGCATAACAACTGCTGTTTTTAAGAGTGTAAGGCAATGCTCAGGGTGAACGATTATTGTAATCAATAAACTCATAAAGATAATTGAGTTGATCACTAGGGCAAGTATGATGTATAAGAGACCTACTGGAACTAAGGGGCTGAATTTTGTAAGACAATACAATAAGAAGAGTGCAGATCCTGCAACAAATGAATATTTAGTGCATTCTTTGGCAATGGTTGTAATTTGATTAATTGACGTTGTTTCCATTTTTTTATTTTTCAAAAGTGCTTTGCATTTCAAAGTAAGTAGATAAAAAAAATTAAAGACTTTTAATCATCTTCTCTAAAGCATCTAAATGAGTTTTAAATGCTTGCCTACCCAGATCTGTAAGTATATATGTAGTGTTTGTTTTTTTTCCAATAAATGACTTTTGAACTTTTAAATATTCTGCTTGTTCCAAAGTGTTCAGGTGAGAGGCGAGGTTGCCATCTGTAAGTTCCAGCATTTGTTTCAGTTCATTAAAACTGATACTGTCGTTTACAATCAAAATAGACATCACGCCTAGTCTTATCCGACTATCAAATATCTTGTTAAGGGCTCCAATCGGGTTCTTCATTATTTAGTCCTTTCGTACTTAAAATACATCAGCAATCCATAAAAAATATGAAGTACACCAAAACCAAAAGCCCAGAAATAGAGTCCGTATCCAATATTAAACATCGCTACCAATCCTAGTACAACTTCGCAGAAACCGAGAAAGCGAATGTCGGTATAAGTATACTTACTGGCATTAATTAAAGCCAACCCATAAAATAATAAACAAGAAGGTGCTATTAAGCCATATGTCCCGGGGTGGGCCAGAAGAAGGCCAATAATAAATAAACCTCCAGCAAATAATGGAATTGCTAAATTGATCAATAGATTTTTAGAGGTTCTGTCCCAGAATGGAAGCTTTTTTATTCTGGTTTGTCTAAGTGTAAGAAGAAAACCACCTATAAGCGCAACAACGAGTACCCCCAGACCAATTTTAATTAAATTGGCTTCCAGATCATCCTCAGTAAAACCATATTCATAAGTGCCATTTACACTATTTGCTATTTCTAAATGAGCAAGGTAAGCACCCACCAGCGCAGTRAAACCAGCGAAAACTCCTGATAGCCCACTTAAAGAAATAAATCTTGATGAACGATCCATCATTTTTTTGATGTCGTTCAATGCATTTAGCTGTTCTTCCTTGTTACTCATTTTAAAAGTACTTTGTTTTTCAAAGTTAAATGATAAATCTGAACTTCCAAGAAAAATTTAGGTTTTTTTTGTTGCATCATATTTGTTTAACCTTGTGCTATGTTTTTGTAAGTTTGCACTTATGCTAAAAGCCACAGGTATAAAAAAAGCTTATGGAAATCTACCCATATTAAAAGGAGTAGATTTTGAGGTCAAAAAAGGCGAAATTGTAAGTATTATAGGTGCTTCGGGTGCAGGGAAAAGTACCTTACTCCATATTCTAGGTACACTGGACAAGCCCGACGATGGCACGGTAGAACTTAATGGTTCTAAGGTCAACAAGCTTTCAGGCGAATTGTTAAGTGTTTTTAGAAATAAGAATATCGGTTTTGTTTTTCAGTTTCATCATCTTTTACCTGAGTTCACTGCACTTGAGAACATCTGTATCCCTGCATTTATAGCTAAGGTGCCTACAAAACAAGCAATAGCAAGGGCAACTGAGCTCCTTGATCTTTTGGGTTTAAAGGATAGGGCAGACCATAAGCCTAATCAATTATCTGGTGGCGAACAACAACGTATTGCTGTAGCAAGAGCACTGATAAATAATCCGGCAATTATTCTTGCTGATGAGCCATCCGGTAATTTGGATTCGGCAAACGCCAACTCACTACATCAATTTTTTATTACCCTTAGAGATAATTTTAAACAGACTTTTGTGATTGTTACACATAATGAAGATCTGGCTAAGATTAGCGATAGGGTGGTTACAATGAAAGATGGTTTAATTATTTAAGTTTTGAAGATATTAATAACGGGAGGGAAATCTGCTCAGTCGCTAAAACTGATTAAAACTTTTGCAGATGATCATATTGTACTGGCTGATTATGGGGATGTGCCTTCTTTTCCATCTGCACGATACTATTTCATTTCTTTAGGGGAGCGAAATGATGAAATTATAGCTCATAATTTGTTAAATCATTGCCTCAACGAGGGGGTAGATGCTGTTTTACCTTTGCATGAATTTGAGATTGCCGATATACTAAAATCGAAAATCCTTTTTGAGGAGTTTAATATTCAGGTGCTAATGCCCGAAAAAGATCAGATCATCCATTTAACTAATATTTAATGGCATTTGAACGTTATTTAAACAACAAGCAAGCATTTGTTTTTGAGCTGGATGATGTCCTTTATCCACAAAAGGATTACTTGTTACAGGTTTATTATTTATTTGCTCAATTTATAGAATATGCAGAGCAAATAAGCGCCGATGAAATCCTTAAAAGTATGCAGCAAACTTATCTTGCAACAGGTAATGAGGATATTTTTGAGAAAACAGCAACCCAATTTGATATACCATTAAAGTATAAAGTAAATTTTGATTTGCTTTTCTTAAGCGCGCGTTTGCCCTTAAAGCTGTTGATGTTTAATGAGATGCTTAGCTTGCTGCAGGAAATCACTGTTGAACGTAAGCAAATATTTATATTCACAAATGGCGATCCTATGATGCAGCTTAATAAGATTAAGCAAATGGAATGGCATGGATTAGAAAACTATCTTACTGTTTATTTTGCTGCTGAAACCGCGCTTAAACCTTCTCCAGAAGGGATTCAACTGATTTTAGATAAGCATAGTTTGAAGAAAGAAGATGTGCTAATGATTGGTAAGATAAAACCAGATGAAGATTGTGCTATAAATGTAGGTGTTGATTATTTGAATGTTGATAAACTATTAGTATCTTGATTACGTTTATACCTCCGAACCGGGTGTTGGTGATAAAATGATTTAAATGAAAAATAGCCTTGTAAAAAATTACGTAATTGGTTCGGTGTTGGGGATTTGCATTGTATTCAGTGCATGTAAAAAAAATAAAACTACACCTGATCCGGAACCGCAGGTTTCGCAAAATACCAAGCAAACTCCTACAACAAATAGGGTAGATCTAACAAATGATTCCTTATTTCTATATGCTAAAGAAGTTTATTTCTGGAATGAATCCTTGCCTACATACGATGCTTTTGAGCCTCGACAATATAGTGCTACAGGCGGAACAAACCTTGAAAAGTACGAAGCTAACTTGTTTAATATAGTTAAGGCATCAAAATCTCCGGATTATTTAACAAATAGCACGGATCCAAAGTATTCCTATATTTTTGACAAAGCCGATAAAAATCCTACTGCAAGTATACCTGGTATAATGTTATCTGTTGACTTAGAAGGAAACGGTAATGATGTTGGATTAAGGTTCGGCTATTTTGGGCCGTCTAATTCAGACTATGATATCTTCGTGACCGCAGTTTATCCAAATTCTCCTGCAGCCAAAGCTGGTTTTAAAAGAGGTGATGAAATTACATCTGTAAATGGAGTTACCTATGGAACTAACTTTAATGGAGAAATAGATAAAATCCAAAGTGCAATTGAGGGAGCTACGGTAACTCTTGCTGGAAAAAAGGGGAATGTAAGTTTCACTAAAACATTAAATAAGAGCGTATATAAGAGCATAAAAAAGCTACGATATTAAAGAATCAGCCAGCTGTTAATGATGATGGGCAAGCCGTTGGSACATATTTTGATGATGATTATACCGTAAGCGGCAATACCACTACATTCCAGAAAACAGGAAATTTAACCGGAGTGAAGAATGTGGTGTTTATTGTTGAACAGTATACCGCTTCTGCTAGTGAACTTGTAATAAACAGTCTTAAACCTCATATGACTGTTAAGTTGGTAGGAGAGACTTCTTATGGAAAACCAGTTGGCTTTTTTCCTATAACCCTGGAGAACAAGTATGATGTTTACTTTTCAATGTTTGAAACTAAAAACTCTGCGGGTGGCGGTGGTTATTATACTGGAATGGTTCCTGATGTTAAAGGATATGAGTTTGCTTCTGGAGATGTGATGTATGATTTTGGTAATCCTAAAGATGATTGTACTGCAGAAGCCATTAATATCCTGGCTCCAGGCATAGCAGTCACCAGTCAGGCAAAAGTAGCTACCACTGCAGATAGAACTAAATCAACACGTTTGCAGGCACTTGGAGGTAAATCAAGTGGTGAATTTGTTGGGATGATTGAAAATCGAAAATAACCCTCACTTAATTTATTGTTTTCTTTTCGTTAATTACAGACTTCAAATAGAGCTGATGGTCTAGCCTTTGGGTTATTTCAAGTATTGCCTCACTTGCATTGGTGAAAAATGCAGGATTGATGTTTTTAAACTCGTCAGTAGCCTTATGATAATCCTTATGATCTTCCACTCCGAAATAAATAAAAGGTATATCCTTGTCGTTAAAAGCCGAATGATCACTTTGATTTGTCCAGTCGTTGCTACCCAACTTTGGGTCGTCATGACCTAAAATTATTTTTACTTTAGAATTCTTGCTAAAAACAGATGGTTTTAGCTGAGGGTATTTAAATGTACCACAAGCATAAAGCTCGCCTTTGTCGTTGTGACTTACCATATCCATATTTATATTGAGTTTGATATTCTCAAGTTGAACGGGCGGATTTTTTATAAAGGCTTTGGCTCCTTGTAAACCGGCTTCTTCAGCATCAAATGCAGCAAAAATTAAAGTATGGTCGGGTTTATTCTTTGTATAGTGCGAGGCGAGTTTCAATAATGTCGCAATTCCCGAAGCATTATCGTCGGCACCGTTGTAAATTTCATTGTTTATAATGCCGATATGATCATAATGGGCAGATATAACTATTATATTTTTACTCTTTCCTTCTACATATGCAAGCATGTTTTTGCCTTCAATGGCAGTTCCTTTTTTGCCTGTATAGGTAAATGGCATCTCATAACCAGAAAATGTTGGTAAAGTTTTTAAACCAATTTCTTTAAATCGGGATGCTATATAAACGCGTGCCTTTTCGCCACCTTTTGTTCCCGTTTTTCTCCCTTCATAAGCATCGGAAGATAATACTTCTACATCTTTAAGTAGCTGACTTCCAGCTTGAGCATCTGTTTTTTTTACAGAACTACAGCTTAACAATAAGCTAAGGAATATTAAAGGGTAGAGTCTCATTTTGCTATGATTGGTATATAATACTAAAGTAAAGATATAGAATGATATTTGTAACTCTTTTCATGTCCTATTGTTATTTAAATAGATTAAATGCATATTTAAGTAAGAATAAGTCATAATACTATGTTAGGGGAATTAATAGAAAAAGAATCAATAGATATCAGTAAAATCGTTTCAGCCGATCAGAATCACACAGAAGAATTAAGAGATAAGTTAAACTCCGCGCAACGACTGGGAAACGAATTTAAATCAAAAGCGGATATTACATTTAACACTACAGAGGGGCCAAAAACAGTTAGTACTACCGTTTGGTCTGTTACAGAAAGATACCTTCAATTAAAGAGCGGGGTTCATATCCCACTAAGCAGCCTTATTGATATAGATTTCTAGTAATAAGTTAGCCTAACTACGCCTGCAACTTTTTTGGCGAGACGGATAACCTGTCTGGTATAACCATACTCATTGTCGTACCATACATATATTACTACAGACTTGTTGTCCTTGGCCATAATGGTTGCAGGCCCGTCTATAATAGCCGAATGGCTATTGCCGATTAGGTCTGTACTTACTAATTCATTGGAAATTGAATATTCGATTTGTTCAGACAGATTCCCAAAAAGGGAGGCCTGTTTCAATATCTCACTGATTTCTTCTTTTGATGATACTTTGTTTAGTGACAGATTTAATATGGCTAGTGATACGTTGGGCGTAGGAACACGTACTGCATTCCCTGTTAATTTGCCTCCTAAATGAGGAAGTACTTTCGCTACAGCCCTATCTGCACCGGTTTCGGTAATTACTAGATTTAATGCTGCGGCGCGACCTCTCCGGTATTTTTTATGGTAATTATCTAGTAGATTTTGGTCGTTTGTATAGGAATGTATCGTTTCTATATGCCCCTTTTCAATTCCAAAACAATCGTCTATTAATTTTAATACGGGGACTATGGCATTGGTAGTGCACGATGCGTTAGAAAAGATAGTTTCTTTATCAAAATCAATCTCTAAATCATTAATGCCAGCAACAATATTGGGTACATTACCCTTTGCTGGGGCAGTAAGCAACACTTTTGCTATTCCTTTTGCCCGCAAGTGTCTGCTTAAGTCTTCCCGTTCACGGAAAATTCCTGTGTTGTCAATTAGCAGGGCATCCTGAATCCCATAAACAGTGTAATCTATGTCTTCCGGCTGTTCAGCTTCAACGAAATAAATGGTTTGCCCATTTATAATTAGTGCATGGTTTTCAAAATCCTCGATTATAGTACCATTAAATGGGCCATGAACAGAATCTGTGCGCATTAGTTCAGCTCTTTTAATGAGCTCTTCGTCGCTGTGACCTCTGGTTACGATTGCACGTAGCCGTAATTGTTCTCCTTTTCCGGCCTGCAAAACTAATTCTCTTGCAGCGATGCGCCCAATACGGCCAAATCCAAACAATATTACGTCCTTAGGTTTTAAGTTGATCTTATCTTTGCCGATGTGCTTGCTTAGCTTGCCAATTACGAAATCCTGGATATTGGTGTTATTGTCCTCAAGCCATTCTGCAGCTAATCTTCCAATGTCAATCCTGGAAGGTGCCAGGTTACTGTTTGCTATTGTTTTAGCTAATTCCAGTGTTTCATAAATGTTAATGTCTTTCCCACTAACTTCCTTGGCGTATTGATGGTAGGAAAGTATCTCGCTGCTACCTATGTCAAACAAAGGTTTTCTGAATAGTACCAGTTCAATTGATTTATCGAACCATAGCTGTCCTACGATATTGATTAATTGAATTGCCTTTTTTTCCTTTTCAATCCAGCTTTGAAACTCCGATTGGTACTTATTTAGCATGCGGTTAAATTTGGTTAGAACGTCACAAAAGTAAAAAAGATCGGGTATATACCCGATCTTTTTTACTTTATATATTTC
>NZ_JBFTNT010000323.1:0-4634 GCF_056397585.1 Pedobacter sp. 05L430
GTATACATGGTTGACTGAGCAGGTGTGCGGAGGTCTTTGTAAGTGGCTTCTTTTAAGCTTAACAGCTGTTCTCCTAATGGTGAAATTAGCTCTTGCATTAATGAGGTTTTATTAAAGCGTTTTTTGAGGCAATATTTTGCTGTTTTATATTTTGAAGTATTTCATCGTCGAAACCATTTTTTGCTAGTATGGAAATGATAAAGTCAGTTTTTCCATCAATATAACTATCAATATCAAAAGGATACTTTTTGGCCAGCTCCGTTTTTAATGTCCCGTATTCTATTACTATTTCTGGATGTGAACGAAGATAGTCCCTAAAGCGGATATGGTTTTTTAAACCCATGCTATCCTGCGTGCAAACGTATAAGTGGTGTCTAAGCCACTGTTTTCCTGAACCGTCAGCAGGGCTTAAATCCGACATTCTTTCAAAAGCATCTCTTCCAACAATACCCATTTCTCCCAGGTAGTTATATCCAAGTTCTTTTAATATCCGGATAATCTCTTTAAAATTGCTTTTATCTTTAATGACGAGATCTAAATCAATAATTGGTTTCGCTGCAAGTCCGGGTACAGAGGTACTACCAACATGTTCAATTCCAATAATGTAATCCTTTAGGTACTTATTAAATATAGTGCTCAGTTCCTGAAAAACTGATGCCCAGTTGTTGGAGTAGGGTACAACTATAACTTCTTTACTTGTCATGATATCGTCTCTAAAATTATTAATATTTTCTGTATCGAACAACTGATAACGCTCTTGCAAAAGGAACATCGTCAAGGCAATCTCTAAGAAGTATGATATTAATAAGATAAAACTTAAAAATTATCTTTTTTATATTTACGCCCTGCTATTACTAAAAATCGATAAAGATAAAATTAGTCGCAATAATTTATGAAACAGAATGGAACTGCCTTAAATACAACGGATAATAACCTTTCTTTAACCGAGCTGGAAGATTTATTAGGCGAACAACATATTGGTACTTCTTATGATACTCCGTTAAGAGCAGACGCTTTTGAGCTGGCGGACCATGAAAAAATTAAGATTATTACAGGGCATTTTCGGGAAATTATGGAAACGCTTGGACTTGATCTTACAGACGACAGTCTTAACGGAACACCAGGACGCGTAGCAAAAATGTTTGTAAAAGAAATATTTAGCGGGCTTAATCCGGCAAATAAACCGCAGATTAAATTATTTGATAATAAGTATCAGTATAACCAAATGCTGGTTGAGAAAAATATAACCCTTTATTCTAATTGTGAGCATCATTTTGTGCCCATTATTGGTAAAGCACATATCGCTTATATCTCTTCAGGAAAGGTTATTGGATTATCGAAGTTAAACAGGATTGTTCAATATTATTCCCAAAGGCCGCAGGTACAGGAACGTTTAACTATCCAAATAGCTAATGAATTAAAAACAATTCTGGAAACTGATGATGTTGGGGTAGTTATTGATGCAGCTCATTTATGTGTATCGTCAAGAGGCATAAAGGATGTAAACAGCAGCACCGTAACCGCTGAATATTCAGGTGCATTTCTAGATAAGGTAACAAAAGAAGAATTTTTGCAATACATCCGTCCTATGTAATGTGTTAATTCTATATGATTAGAGGTGAAGAATTACCCAACCTTAAGTTTTGACTTCAATAATAAAAGATAAATATATCTTTTATTATTGAATCTTATGTTTTACATTTGTAGTGCAGATGGGAATTTTTTCAAAAACATGTGAATATGCAATGCGTTCAGTTTTCTTTATTGCGCACCGGACAGCTTCAGGCAGCAGGGTAGGGATAAAGGAAATAGCATCAGGTATTGAATCTCCTGAGCATTTTCTGGCTAAGATTTTACAAGATCTTAGCAGAAAAGGAATTGTGCAATCTGTTAAGGGGCCAAATGGAGGTTTTTATATGGATGCATCTACACTTAAAAGGCCTCTATCTGACGTTGTTGAGGCTATTGATGGAAATAGCCTGTTCACCGGATGTGGTTTAGGATTAGAATATTGTTCTGAAAGCAATCCTTGTCCTTTACATCATGAGTTTAAGGCCATTCGGAACAAAATACAACAAATGCTGCAAGACACATCAATAGCTGATTTTAATGACGATTTGAATCTTGGGATTACTAAATTAAAAAAATAAAAAATTTAACTAAATAAAGGATAAAAAGGTATTAATATATTTTTATATGACTAGTGAACAAAAACAATGGATTAGCGCAACAGTTCCTGTACTAAAAGAGAACGGTGTATTATTAACAAAACATTTTTATAACAGGATGTTTACCCATAATCCTGAACTCAAGAACCTGTTTAATATGGGGAATCAGCAAAGTGGTAAACAGCAGACTGCTTTGGCAATGGCGGTTTTGGCTTATGCAGACAATATAGCCAACCCTGGAGTATTAATGCCAGTGGTGGACAGGATAGGGCACAAGCATGTTAGTTTAGACATCAGACCAGAGCAATATCAAATTGTAGGTCGTCATTTAATTGCATCAATTCAAGAGGTTTTAGGAAATGTAGCAACACCCGAAATAGTAGATGCATGGACAGTGGCTTACCAACAATTGGCAAACCTAATGTCTGGTCATGAGGCAAAACTATATGAGCAAAAAACTGCTCAGCAGTATGGATGGACAGGATGGCGTCCGTTTACGGTGGGTAAAATAAACGTAGAATCAACAGAAATTACTTCATTTTACCTTTTTCCGTCCGATGGTGGAAAAGTGGCCGCCCATGTACCTGGTCAGTATATCAGTGTTAAAGTGTTTTTACCAGAAATGAAATTATATCAGGCACGCCAGTACAGTATTTCAAGCACTCCAGCACAAGATTATTACCGAATTTCGGTAAAGGCCGAAAAAGGAGCGGGCTTGGATACAAATGGTCTTATCAGTAACTATTTTCATGACGTTATCAAAGAAGGAAATATTGTAGATGTTACTGCACCTGCCGGCGACTTTAAACTTGCAAAGGATTTAGCTGCCCCTGTAGTGTTAATTAGCGGCGGCGTTGGGCTAACGCCAATGATCAGTATGTTGCAGAATCTTGTGGAA
Source organism: Pedobacter sp. 05L430 (assembly GCF_056397585.1). NCBI lineage: Bacteria > Pseudomonadati > Bacteroidota > Sphingobacteriia > Sphingobacteriales > Sphingobacteriaceae > Pedobacter > Pedobacter sp. 05L430. The sequence continues at coordinate 3,067 of NZ_JBFTNT010000323.1, forward strand.
CAAAAATTCACTTATCCTATTACCTGGTTGCATGGCTGTAGGAACCGTTCAGTACATGCCTTCAAAGATCAGCTTGATCAAATTGTTAATGCAAATGATTCTATTGAGCAACATGTTTTTTATGATGTGCCAACAGCGCGGGATAAACAGGAGGGAGTGATGGAAGGATTTCTTGATATAAATAAAATAGCATCGTTACCCCAATATCCTGGTACTATGTATTATGTTTGTGGGCCAGCTCCATTTATTCGTAAACAATATCAGGATTTGATTTCCTGCGGAATTAAAAAAGAGTCGATCTTGTTCGAAGAATTTGGTCCTGCTTTACTTCAGTTAAATTAGCTTCATTTAGCAAATTATGGCTTATTGTTCGGTTGTCTTATCACAAGTAAAACTTTTTATATGAAAGCAGACATTAGTAATTTCGAAGATATCGTACTATTTGTAGATGGTTTCTACAGCAAAGTTAATCAAGATGAATTGATTGGGCCTATTTTCGACGCGGTGATTACAGATTGGAATCCGCATTTGGCAAAAATGTATGACTTCTGGAATGCAGTACTTTTTGGAGTTGCTGGATTTAAAGGAAACCCTTTTGCCAGGCATGCGCCTCTGCCACTTCAAAAAAATCATTTTGAACGATGGTTACTGCTATTCGAACAAACCATAGATGAACATTTTTCGGGTGAATTGGCTGATGAAACCAAGAAAAAAGCGGGAATGATGGCCGAGATGTTTTTAAGCAAACTCTCCCATATGAAAGATGGTTCGGATAGGGTAATTGTATAATAAAAGGGTGATTGCAAATGTAAAAGTTGCAATCACCTTATTACGAAGAAAGCTTATTTTAATGCTTTAAAATCAAATTCAATGTTTTTAAATGCCGAATTTGTAGGCTTAGCTACAAAAAGCCCTTTAACATACTTCTCAATTTTTTCTGTATTACTTAAAGACTGATATTGAAGCCAATCAGAAAGAGGACCTCCTAAATATCCAAATTCCGTTACAGGTATTTCAAATTTTTCTCTTAATTCAGCCGCATTTTTTTCGTTGTTATTTAAAACAGCGTTTAAATACGCCTTTAAATAAGAAATAAGTTTATTAGGATCTTGATAAGTAGTTATTTGAAATTTAGACTGCATCCCAAAACCGATTCTTGATAAATAAGCTCCGGATTGTTTTATCTCATCTATTTTTAAATCTGAATAAATTTTAAAATTCTCTTGCTTTGGCTCATTTAAGACCAGATAATAATAAACTGCTTTGACAACTAAGGTAATCTCAGTTTTATTTAGATCAGCCAATTCTTTTGTGGCATGTATCTGATAGCTAATTTTAGGAGTGAACATATAATTACTGCTTTTTAGCATTTCACTATAAGATTCTCTATAGCTACTTAATACAGCGTTATCTAACTTATACCTTTCTACAGTTTTAGCATTTACATCAGTTAACGAATATTCACTATTAACCAGGCCGACGTTATTAAGTGGATTAAACTGTTTATCTCTTACACTCATTGTATCTGTTAAGAAGCCTAAAAATGCAATGTCTGGTTGGTCATACAT
>NZ_JBFTNT010000324.1:0-7415 GCF_056397585.1 Pedobacter sp. 05L430
ATTATGAAAAGGCCCTTAAAAATGATTATGGTTTTACCAGAGTTATCTATGATTTTTCGCTTCGCAGATATGTTAGACAGAAAGAGAACTGGCGTGCTGACGTTGGATTGAATTATGCGGTAAATGCAATGCAGAATTATAATGCTTTTTCAATAAAGAAACGGCTTAACGTTGAAACTTCATTTAATTACAGCTTTCCTTTTATGAATAATGTGTTTTTAATGGCTGCTATGGGGTATTATGGTGAGGATCCGTATAACATCTATTACCGAAATAAGTATAGTTATTTCCGTTTAGGCGTATCTTCTGGGTTGTAAGTGCCGCGCTGTTTGTCTTATTTTATGAAGTTATTGTAAAGGCAATTGATGCTTTCTATTAATATGCTATTGAAACCATTGGTATAAGAAGTATTGGAGCCATTTGTGATGACCACGATCCCAAATTTTTCTTTTGGTTGGAAAAACATTGCGCTATAAAGGCCATAAGCAGAACCGGTATGTCCGGTCATGTGTTTTCCGGAAATCAGGTTGTCTACATTAGTCATTGCCAGCCCATAGCCTTCTTCCTCAGAAATTTTTGTTTGCATTACTTTAGCGCTCTTTTTAGAAATGATTTTTACGCCCTTGTAATTGCCCTGATTCATGTGCATGGTCATGTATTTTGCAAGGTCTGTGGCCGATATTTTCATTCCTCCGGTAGGAGAGAATGCGGGAGTGCTGTATCCCATAACATAGTTTTTTATCTCCTCTCTGCGCGGGGCATAAGCCGAAGAGTCTGAGGCAAAAGTTTTTGAAATGGAATCATATTCATATAGGGTTGTAAACAAACTGTTGTCTAGTGAGTCTACACAATAGCCCCCATAAAGTTTTAAAGGATCTAGTATATGATGTTTTACATATTGGTCAAATCGTTCTCCAGAAAGCTTTTCTATTACCGCACCTACCATATTGAAATTTAGGTTGCAGTATTTATATCCTTTTCCGGGTTCGTAATCATTGTAGCATTTTGCCCAGTTAGAACCTTTTTCTGGGTTAATAACATCAAGATTAAAATAGCCCTGGCTATCGTTTATACTAGAGGTATGGGAGAGCACCATTTTTAGGGTAATAACGGTTTCAGGATATTTCGGGTTCCTTACCTTAAAACCCACCAGTTTGCTGAAATCATCATTTAAAGATAGCTTTCCGGCTTCTGCAAGCTGCATAATAGAGGTGGCCGAGAAGGATTTTGAAATTGATGCTATTCTGAAGATATCTTTATCGGTAAGTGGTGTGCTGGTTTCAGTGTTTTTAAGGCCAAATGAGTGGGTATAAATGATATCGCCGTTTTTTACCACAGCAACAGAGAGCCCTATGGCTTCTTGTTTTTTCATGATGTCTTTTAGTTCAGCCTCTGCTTTGGCAGCTTGGCCAAAGCTGTGGAGACACGCACAAATGATTAAAATTGCTGTAAGAAAATGTTTTAGATAGGTTGGTTTTCTCATAGTCTGGGAGTCAATTTTTGAAAACAAGGTAAAGATAATTCTGATTAATTTCTAAATTGCCGGCATGATCGATTATAAGATAGAAGCAGCAAAGGCGGCCCTGCCTTTTATTAAAATAGGCCAGATTGTAGGTTTGGGTGCAGGAACAACGGTATCTCACCTGGTGGATATGGTGAAACAGGATGAGGATTTGGTTGCGGGTGTTACTTTTACTTCGTCGTCTTTTAAAACCACTGCTTATTTGCAGCAATGCGGATTAAAGGTGCAATCACCGGCGTTACTTAAAAAAATAGATGTTTATTTTGATAGCTGTGATCAGTTTGATGAAGGATTGAATGCTTTAAAAAGTGGAGGTGGTATCCATACTACTGAAAAAATATTGGCATCTATGGCTGTGGATTTCATATTGATAGGAGATGAGGGGAAATTTGTAGCGAAGCTGGATGCTACTTATCCTTTGGTGCTGGAGATATTACCTCAGGCTTTGCAAATGGTACTGGGAAGATTGTCGTTTGAGTTTCCAGGAGCAGCCATAAAGCTACGTATGAGTACTCAAAAGGACGGCGCTGTTATTTCAGATAATGGAAATTTGCTGGCTGATGTTCACTTTGCAGAATTGCCGGAATTAGAAAAACTTAACGTTCAGATTAAAATGATTCCTGGTGTTGTGGAGCATTCTTTGTTTTACGGAATAGCTACAAAAGCAATAATAGCAGGGAAAAATGGGATTAAGGTAATTACGCCGAGTGTGGCTCAACGTGTATAATTACATCTTTAATACTTAAATCTGAGGCCAGAAGCTCATCTTTAACCTGATGGGCTACCTGGTGGGCAGTAAATACATCAATGGTTCCATCTACTTCTATGTGCATATCTACATAGTACTGTAGGCCCATTTTTCTTACATAGCATTTCTCTACTTCTTTTACTTCGATGTGCTGAGCAGCTATCTCGGTAATTTCTGCTATAAATTCTGGTGATGGGGCGGCATCCATAATTTCTGAAAATGCCGGACGGATAATCTTTATTGCATTATAAATGATGAATACGCAAGCCATTAATGCTGCCCAGTCGTCTGCCCCTTCATACCCTTTACCTAATACAAGAGCAATTACAATTCCGATAAATGCTGCAATAGAGGTGATTGCATCACTCCGGTGATGATAAGCATCTGCTTTTACGGCCTGACTGTTCAATCGTTTTCCGATTTTAAGTACATAGCGGAATAAAAGTTCTTTAGAGAGGATTACTACCAGCAATACAATTAAGGTATAGCTTTTAGGTAATCCGTGAGGTGTTCTGATATAATATATAGAATGATATCCAATCCAACCTGCGGCTGCAATCAAAAAAAGGCCTATTAATAAGGCAGCGATGGGTTCGGCTTTACCATGTCCGTATGGGTGTCCCTGATCGGCAGGGCGCTGAGCATATATAAGTGCCAGCCATAATAACCCTGAACTAACCACATCGGCACCAGATTCGGTAGCGTCTGCAATAAGTGCATAGGAATGGCCAAGATATCCTGAAAGACCCTTTATAAATATTAAAGCGATACTGATAATAATACCTAACTGAGTAGTTCGTATGGCTTCTTTAGATGAGTTTTTTGATGATAATTCCATTGCAATAATAATGTAACGCTAAAACTAATGCTGATGTTTTAACAGGGGCGCAAAAATAGCTTTTTGAATGGATGTGCGTTGCATATTTTTGAATAAACTATCATCAATTTTAGTTTAAGCGTTTAATACAGCTAAAGGCGGAGTATTTAATACTTTTCTGCTACTTAAAACACCCGTGAGTACAACCAAAAAGCAGATTAGGATAAACAACAATAGTATCGGTAATAGAGAAGGAGTAAAGCTGGTGTCGAAGCTAAATACAGCTAGGAGCCAACTGCCTCCAAGAGCAAGAATTATTCCTGCACCGGCAGAAAATGCGCCCAGAAATAAGTACTCTATGGCTGTAATTACAAGGATCTGTTTTCGACTGGCTCCCAAGGTTCTGAGCAGTACGCTTTCTCTTAATCGCTGGCCCCTGCTTGTTAGCACTGCAGAAATGAGTACTATCCAGCCGGTTGCCATGCTAAAAGCAGCCATAAACTGTATTACAAAACTTATTTTTGATAACAACTCATCTAAAGTTTTTAATATAAGACCCAGATCTATCACAGATACATTAGGGAATTTTCGTACCACAGCGCTTTGGAAGTTAGCCGAAACGTCATTTGAAGTAATTCGTGTCATCAGTACATGAAACTGGGGGGCATCCTCTAATACACCTGTAGGGAAAACAACCCTGAAGTTAGTTTGCATTCTTGCCCAGTTCACTTCTCTTAAACTTCCAACAACGGTAGGTATCAGTAATCCCTGAACGTTAAAAACGATACTATCGCCAACTCCTACATGGATGTTCCTGGCATAACCTTCTTCTAACGAAACATAGACCTTTTCTTCCGGTTTTGCTTTGCCTTGCCATATACCTTCGGTTACTTTTTCTGCCGAGGTGAGGGTGTCCTGGAAAGTTACCCTAAGCTCTCCTTGAAAAGCACGTTTGGAATCACCTGCAGTATCCTGAAGTGCCGTTTTTCCATTGATTTTCTCAATTCTAACGGTTACAACCGGTACCTGGTTCATTACCGGTAATTTATAATCTCTGGTTAATGTGGCAATTGCTTCCTTTTGTTCATTTTGAATGTCGAACAGTATCATATTTGCCTGATTGGCGGCAGAGGATATGGTTACCCTTTTTATTAAAATGCCCTGTACAAAAAACAGTGTACAGATGAATGCTGCCGATAAACCTATGGATACGGTAAGCATAAGGGTTTGGTTATTTGGCCGGTAGAGATTCGCAAACCCCTGTCTCCATAAATAACTTGAAGAAGCTGGTATGAGCCTTTTTACTGCCCACATTAAGAGTCTGGATAAAGCAAAAAGTAATAGGAACGAGATTAAGATACTTCCGGTAAACACAACTGCCTGCATCCAACTGCTCATTTGAAATCTGGTAAATGCCAGTACAAAAAGCAGGATGAGTAGATACACAATCCATTTTAACGGGTCTCTGGGGTCGTTTGATTTCTCAAACGAATGCCTGATGGCATTTAATGGAGAGATAATGCGTACTGAAACTATAGAGTTTAGTTTTTCGCCAATATATACATGAATAGCGCTTCCAACACCTATACATCCCAATAAGAGGGCAATAAATCCTGAAAGCTCAAGAAATCTGCTCACGTCTCTGAATGATTTTCCGGTGCTTTCCTTTTTAGATTCTACAGTTTCTGTGTCGAGATTTTCTTTATCAAGCAAGCGCTGGATTTTTTTAACCTGACCAGCTACGGCAGATGGTTTATTGTACCGGTAGTAATACTTGTATTGGATTCTGCTGCCTATTTTGGTTAATCCGGTTTGTTCAAGATACTTTAGCGGGATATAAACAACAGGCGCTACGGTAGCAGATATTCCGGTTTGCCCGGGTGCTTTATCCAATATTCCAGCTATTAAGAAGTTAAGTGAACCAATTTTAATGGAATCGCCTGGTTTGGCATTGAACTGCAGCATCACTGTTTTATCAACCAATGCCCTGCGCTCTTGCTGAAAGGTTCTTGCTGCATTTACAGGGGTAGTTTCGATGGTTCCATAAAATGGGTAATTGCCTTCAAGCGCGCGTACCTGTACCAATCTGCTGCCTTCATTTTTAAGGAAATAGATCATTGAAGCGAAGCTTCTTTCCGAAGCCTTTTCATTTCCCAGCGTATCTAGTGCTGCTTGTGCTTTTGCGCTTACGGGTTTGCGTGCCTGTATCACCAGGTCTGCTCCGGTAAGCATTTTGGCTTGATTGTCAATATCACGTTGCATATTATCCCTGAATGAATACACGGCTACTAAAGCCGCAATTCCCAGGATAATTGACGATACGAAAAGAAACAGTCGGGATTTATTGCGACGGGCATCACGCCAGGCCATTTTAAAAAGCCAGCCGATGTTTACAGATCTTTTAAGTGCGGAATTATCTTGTTGCATTTGGATCGTCTGAAATGATTACGCCACCTTTTATTTTTATTATCCTGTTTGTACGCATAGCCAGTTCCAGGTCGTGTGTAACTATGATTAGCGTAGTTCCGGCATCCCTGTTCAGTTCAAACATTAGCTTTTCTATTTTTTCGCTGGTTTCGGCATCCAGATTACCTGTAGGTTCATCGGCAAAGAGTATAGCAGGTTTGTTGGAAAATGCCCTTGCCAGCGAAACACGTTGCTGCTCGCCACCAGAAAGTTGTACCGGATAATGATGTGAGCGCTCTGCAAGGCCTACTTTATCTAACAGATCCATGGCATGTGCACGAATGTCTTTCTCTCCGCGCAATTCCATTGGTACCATTACGTTTTCAAGCGCGGTAAGGGTTGGCATTAGCTGAAAGTTTTGGAATATAAAGCCTATGTAGCGATTGCGTACCGCTGCCCGCTGATCTTCTGTGAGCTCATCTAGTTTTATGCCATTTAGCTTAACGGAGCCGGTAGTAGATCTGTCGAGCCCCGCACAAAGTCCCAGAAGTGTAGTTTTACCACTGCCGGATGGACCTGTAATTGCAAGTGTAGAACCTCCTTCTACAGAGAAATTGACGTTGTTAAGGACAGTAAGTTCTTTTCCGGCACTTTTATATATTTTACTTACATTTTCAATGTGGAGTATGTTTTCTGATGGCATATTATTAATAAATAGGTATTTTTATAGTTAAATATACGAGGCCTGAGAAGTAATGGCTAATTTTAGATTTATATTACATAGATATGTTACGTTTTAAAGCTTCAGCCCTGATCATACTATTGTCAATTGTATTGGCATCATGTGGAAATAACCAAAATAAAGAACCATTACAGGCGAAACCTGCAGAGGCGGCACCTGTTGCTACCGAAGTTCCAGTTAAACAAAAAAATATTCTATTCTTCGGTACAAGTTTAACAGCCGGATACGGATTGGAACAAGGAGAGGCTTATCCGGAACTTTTACAGAAAAAACTGGATTCACTTAAGCTTCCTTATAAAGCAATAAACGGTGGACTAAGTGGAGAAACGTCTGCCGCCGGGAAAAACCGGATAGATTGGTTACTAAAACAACCAATAGCCGTTTTTGTGCTTGAACTGGGCGCTAATGATGGCTTGCGCGGAATAGCGGTTAATGAAACTACGGCCAATTTGCAGACTATAATAGATAAGGTTAAAAAGAAATATCCTCAGGCTAAAATGATTTTAACCGGAATGGAAGTGCCGCCTAACATGGGGGCTAAGTATGCTTCTGATTTCAGGAATATGTTTAAAACACTTGCAGCTAAAAATGAAATGGTTTTTCTGCCGTTTTTGCTAGAGGGAGTAGCGGGTATTCCTAAGTTAAATCAGAATGATGGTATTCATCCTACCGCCGAGGGACAGAAGATACTGGCTGAAAACGTTTGGACGAAATTGAAAGGTGTGCTGTAATTAGTAAAGATTTTTTTTACTATCTTCATTATCTAATCAAATAGCAATAGTGTATGAACATAGTCGTTAAAATTTGGGTACGCAACCCTGAATGGTACTGTGATGAGCATAAAAATCTGGATGACCGAAAGGAATGGGAACAATTGAATGCTGCTAAAATTCCAAAACACTCTCATTGCGCAGCCTTTAAATTCTCTGAAGAAGTGACTGGTTATTCTAAAAAAGATACCAATACTTATGAGCTGACCATCTCTGCCGAAGGTGAGGGCCATGAGAATTCGGCTGTTTTGGGTACGGTTTTATTAGAAGATGTTCACGTAACTGAATTTAATCATGGAGAAGATAGTACCCCTGTTGTTATATCAAATGATATTATTCATGATATCGTTACTACGCAGAAAGAAAATGGGAAATTATGCTGGAACTACTTTCTTAAAGAAAATATAGAT
>NZ_JBFTNT010000325.1:0-4553 GCF_056397585.1 Pedobacter sp. 05L430
TGTGATAAAGAAGTTTCAATAAGCTTTACCATTGAAGGAAAGCTGAAAAGAATAATAGGTAATAGATTGGAAAACAATGGAACAAAGGTTGTTTCTTTTATGATGCCGGCTTTGAATCTCACCGAAATTGCTATTAAACAGTAATACCAATATCTTTAGGTTATGACAAAGAAACTATCCATAAGAGATATTGCGGGCGAACTAAACATATCCAAGACCACAGTATCTCTTATTTTAAATGGTAAGGCAAAGGAAAACAGGATCAGCGATGTGTTGATCGAGCGGGTGGTAAATCATGTGGAGAGGAGGGATTATAAGCCTAACCAGCTTGCAAAAAGCCTTAGCACCGGTAAAACCATGATTATTGGTCTCATGGTCGAAAAAATTTCTGATTATTTCTTTGCGCAGGTAGCTTATCATATCGAAGAGCTGGCTTATCAGAATGGCTATAAGATCATTTATTGCAGTACAGATAATGATGCTCACAAAACCAGAGAACTCATTAATCTTTTTCGTGAAAGACATGTAGATGGATATATCATTACACCTCCGGCAGGCATTGAGCAGGATATCCAGGCATTGATTGATGATGGTTTACCTGTGGTGCTTTTTGACAGATATTTCGAAGAGGTAAATAGCAGTTATGTGATTCTTGACAATTATAAGGCAAGCTTCGATGCAGTAATGTACCTGATTAACAGTGGTCACGAAAATATTGCCTTCGTTGAACTTGATTCCGATCAGAGTCAGATGCTCGATCGGCGAAAGGGATACCTGGATGCCCTGGCAGTGAAAGGCCTTAAGCCGCTGTTGTTAAAAATACCGTTCTCCAGTACAATGGACCAAAAGGCAGCGCGGCTGGTCAACTTTATCAGGAATAATAATCAGCCAGAGGCTATTTTCTTTGCCACAAATTACCTGGCCTTTAGCGGAATAAAAGCACTTAATCAGTTAAATCTTAATATTCCAGGTGATGTGGCCATCGTTGCTTTTGATGATCATCAGGTCTTTGATATTTACGCTCCAACCATAACGGCAGTAGCACAGCCGATTTCAGAACTGGCAAGTCAATCCATCCGCATATTGCTGGATATGCTGGATCCTAAAAAAAATGCTCAGTTTCCTCAAAAGATAGTTGTCCAATCAGCATTCATCGTTCGTGATTCGACTAAAAAATAGCAAAGCAGTGTATTCCTTGTAATTAGAATTTTCTAAAATTTATTTATTTCTGAGTATAACTGATAAATTTAAGTGTCACTAGTGTATGACGACAATAAATACTTTCAGAAATCTTTTTTTCACAGTGGTAGTTGTTCTTGGCAGCAAGATCAGTTTTGGGCAGTTGAACACCAGGCAATCCATTGCCTATTGCACTTCACAAATCCATAAAACGCTTAGTCAGCTTCCTGCAGATAGTGTGAAAAATATACCAAGAAGCATTCTTTCTGGTCAGCAGCAATGGCAGTTCATTAACTATCAGGACTGGTGTAGTGGTTTCTGTCCCGGAATACTTTGGTATGCTTATGAAGGTACACATGATCAGAAATTTAAAACCCAGGCCGATAAATTTTCGCGCGAGCTTACACCACTTTCTACTAGGAAGGCATTTGATCATGACCTCGGTTTTCAGATTTTTAACAGCTTTGGAAATGGTTATCGATTAACAAAGAATCCTGACTATAAAAAGATCATACTCGCCTCTGCTGATACTTTGGCAACCCTGTTCAATCCAAAGGTAGGCACCATTTTATCCTGGCCACGACCAGTTCCCAATATGGAATGGCCACAGCATAATACCATAATTGATAACATGATCAACCTGGAAATGTTATTCTGGGCCTCAAAAAATGGAGGTGATAAAAGGCTCTATGATATCGCTGTATCACACGCCAAAACTACTATGAAAAATCATTTCAGACTGGATTATACTTCTTATCACGCAGTGGTTTACGATAAAGAAACCGGTAAAAAAATAAAAGGTGTAACCCATCAGGGGTATGCAGATGATTCCATGTGGGCGCGCGGACAAGCCTGGGCTATATATGGATATACTATGTGTTACAGGGAAACCAAAGACCCTTTATTTTTAGATTTTGCTCAGGAAGTGACTGATGTTTACTTGCAGCGATTGCCTGCCGATCTGATTCCTTATTGGGATTTCAGTGATCCTGCTATTCCAAAAGCCCCAAGAGATGCTTCTGCAGCAGCTGTTGTTTCTTCAGCTTTACTGGAACTTTCAACGTTTACCAAGGATAAAATTAAGGCAAACACCTATAGGGATAAAGCAGAGCAAATGCTAACTTCTTTATCATCAGTACAGTACCAGAGCAGACAAAAGAATAGTGCTTTTCTTTTACATTCAACGGGACATAAACCCAACGGATCTGAAGTTGATGCTTCTATTATATATGCAGATTATTATTATCTTGAAGCCTTATTGAGGCTTCAAAGGCTTCAAAAGGGCTTAAATCTTAGGAATGCCTTGAAATAAAAGCGTTTACAGAACTGCTTTTATTTGAAAAGTATTAGCCKGATGCAGATATAATCTGCCTATTTTAGGCTACTGAATTAATAAACTGAACAGGGGTGAGGATTTCGCTGATTTTATTGCTTTTTCTTTTTAGCCTAACAGGGCTAAAGGCAACGGATTTTCCTCCTGTGAGCTATTTGGGGATAGAAAATGGCTTGTCCAATAACCTGGTGCGTTCCATTTATCAGGACCACAACGGCTTTATGTGGTTTGGTACCCGCGATGGCCTGAACAGGTATGATGGATATGGATTTAAAGTATTTCGAAACAAGCTCAATGATCCGCATTCTTTGGTGCATAACATTATTCATGTCATAACCAGTGATGTCAGAAATCATTTGTGGATTGGAACCCGCCAGGGAATTAGCGTCTACGATGAGCTTTCCGGAAAATTCAATACCGTAGTTTATCACTCTGCCAAAGGTACGGACACCATAAGGGAAGTGATCAAAGATATTGAGGCAGACGCCAAAGGAAATGTTTTTATCGGGTCTGAAGGCCTTGGCTTGCTCTTATGCAAAGCCGATAAACTTATTGCAGACCAGATTCCCTTAGTTGTAAATGGAAAAGAAACCAGGTCATATGGAGTTCAATCTCTTAAAATGGATCAGAAGGGAAAGCTCTGGGTATTTGTTCAAAATCTTGGGTTATGCGTGCTGGACGAGCATTCAGGCAAGCTTAAACTAATAAACACTTCCCTTAGTATGTCGCTTTGCATGGAAATTCTTGGCAACTATATCTGGATTGGAACAAATAACGGCCTGTTTAAATATGATATGCTTCACAATGGCGTGGAACAGATGTTTGCTACGGGTAATGTGCCAATTAGTAGTGCAGTATCTACACTTAAGTTTGATTCATCAAAAAATCTTTGGATTGGGACAGTTGCCGGACTGATATATCTCCTTAATGGTTCCAGTTCGGAAATAGAATCTTTGAAAACGGCAGATCATAAAAATGCTCTGGACGGTAGCATGATTTATTCTATTTATATTGATAAGGAGTCCAGGAAATGGATCGGAACTTCTTTTATCGGGGTGGGCATCATTGATCCGAATAAAAAGAAATTTCAAACAATCGCGAATGAGCCTGGAAACAAAAAGTCACTGGCAAAGAGTGCCATTACAGCCTTTTACGGTGATCAGGAGGATCAGCTATGGATTGGTACTGAAAACTCAGGACTTAATATCTGGAACAGAAAAACAAACTCATTTGTTCAGCATCAAAATATTCCAGGAGATCCAAAATCCCTTTCGGGAAATTTTATTACCGCTATTATCTCCGATTATAAGGGGGATGTTTGGCTGGGGACTTTTGCCGACGGATTAAACCGATACAACAGATCAACCCAAACTTTTGAGAGATATAAGTGTATTAATCCTCAAACCGGAATAGAAAGTAAAGTTGTGTTCAACTTATACGAAGATCGTGCCCATACCTTATGGGCAGCTACTTTGCGCCGCGGCAGTTTACTGGGAGCTTTATACAGATTAAACCGCACCGAAAATAAATTTGAGCTCTTTGATACCAAACTTACCGACCTGTTTGTATTGCATGAGGATGCCCGAGGTGTTTTTTGGGGAGGGAATCTGAACCAGCTGGTGAAAATCGACAAATTGGGTAAAAAACACCAGTTCTTTAATATTGGTTATACGGTTCGGGTAATTAATGAGGATGCGCGTGGCAATTTCTGGATTGGTACAGAAGGTGGTGGTCTTTTGCTTTTTGATCGAAAGACGGGTAAAATAATTACACGTTATACCACAGAAAATGGACTGTGTAACAATTCCGTACTCAGCCTGCTCGATGATCAGAAGGGTAATCTATGGATCAGCACTTATAATGGGATTTCTAAATTTAACATTGCAAAAAAGGAGTTTACAAATTTTTATCAGAGTGACGGTCTTCAAAGTAACCAGTTTCAGATCAATTCAAGTCTGAGGCTAAAATCTGGAGAGATGGTATTTGGGGGGATAAAGGGATTTAATATTTTTCAGCCTGCAAGTATTGTCCCTGTTAACAA
>NZ_JBFTNT010000326.1:0-4493 GCF_056397585.1 Pedobacter sp. 05L430
GGTCAGAGATAAGATATGTTTACTTTTAGCTAAACTTAATAAGAAGGCAATCTTCGATTTCATTGTATTGATCTACTTTAGTAAGCTAAAATTTAAATATTCCCCTTTTTCATTTCACTAACAGCATAATCACATGCACGGGCAGTTAACGCCATATAAGTCAATGAAGGATTTTGGCATGCAGATGAAGTCATACAACTTCCATCTGTAACAAACACATTTCTTACAGCATGTATTTGGTTATGTTTATTTAATACAGATGTTTTAGGATCATTACCCATTCTGGCAGTTCCCATTTCATGCACTGTTGCCCCACCTGGTGTGTTATAAGAGAAAGTATTAACATCTTTAAATCCAGCCTTTTCAAGCATAATCGCTCCTGTATTCTGAATGTCTTTCATCATCAGATGCTCATTTTCTCTAAATGAGAAATCTATCTCAATCAATGGCAATCCCCATTTATCTTTCTTATTCTCCGAAAGCGCTATTTTGTTGTCAAAATACGGAAGGCATTCACCCCATCCCCCCATCCATACAGACCATGAGCCTGGCTTAGTTAATTGATCTTTAAATGTGGCTCCAAAACCCTTTAAATTGTTTTTTTTCTCCTGCCACCCCTCTCTTTCGCCTCTTCCCTGAAAATTGTATCCTCTTAAAAAGTCCACTTTTTCTCCCTTTCCTATATTCCTAAATCTTGGGATAAGAAAACCACAGGGTCTCCTCCCCTTGTAATATTCATCTTTAAAGCCCTCATGTGTTCCCGAGGCACCTGAAGAAGAGTGATGATCCATCAAGTTATGCCCCAATTGCTCACTATCATTACCAATTCCATTTGGAAATCTCGATGATTTAGAATTTAATAGAATCGAAGTGGTATTAATTGTCGAAGCATTAACAAAAATAATCCTCGCATTAAATTCAAACTCCTCAAGTGTGTTCAAATCTATTATCCTTACCCCTGTGGCCTTTTGAAGTTTTTCATCATAAATAATTTCCTTAACAACTGAAAAAGGCCTGATTGTCAAATTTCCTGTTGCAGCTGCTGCTGGTATTGTAGCACTATTACTGCTAAAATATCCGCCATATGGGCATCCCCTGGTGCATAAATTTCTATTCTGGCAAGGTCCTCTATCAGTCAGTCCCCTTGTTAAATTTGCAACACGGGCAATAGTTAGCAACCTATGCTCCTCATTCTTTTTTATAGATGCAGCAAGATGTTTTTCTATACAATTAAGCTCCATCGGAGGCTGATAGCAACCATCAGGTAAATACGGAAGGTTTTCATGCCTACCACTAACACCAATAAACCTTTCCACATAGTCATACCACCCAGAAACATCTTTATATCTTATTGGCCAATCGATAGAAACACCATCTTTAATATTTGCTTCAAAGTCAAGATCACTTAACCGATAACATTGTCTTCCCCAGATTAGAGATTTACCGCCAACCTGATAACCTCTTATCCAATTAAATGGTTTATGCTGAATATAAGGATGCTCCTTATCACTCACATAAAACATCCGGTCACTTTCGTCAGATGTTCCGCTTCGTATCGGATTCTCTGTTGACTCCTTATTTGTATTATTTAATCTATATTCAAAATCCCATGGATTCAAATTGGCAGTTGGATAATCTTTAATATGACGTACATCTCTTCCTCGTTCCAGCATGAGTGTTTTAAGACCCTTCTCACACAATTCCTTAGCTGCCCACCCACCGGTAATTCCTGATCCGATTACTATGGCATCATAAGAAACAGACTTTTCAAAAGTGTTTACCATTTATAAATTATTTTGTTGCCCAAGATTTTTGTTTATCCCCAATTGTAATACATGCCTCAAAAGTTGAGGGTAAATAGTCATATGATAATCCTTTGGTAGCGCCCAGCTCCGAAGTACAATAGCCAGTCACCGTGTAAGACTTAAACATATGAAAGAAATTGTCTCCCAATATTTTCTGTTTTAGTTTACGAATCAGGTAATGTGATTCTTCTAAATTCTCAAAATGAGTTAGTACAGCTTCCCGTTCTTTCACATTACATGCTACATACGTCTTATTGTAATTCTCTTCGGTATACGTTTCTAAATCAGCTAGTCCTTTTATAAAGTTATTTTGGGATTTTGTTGCTGTACAATCTCTTACCATCTTAATAATAAAATCTTCAACCTTTGCCATTTTAGCCCCTGGGGTATCCGTAGCTGGTATAATAGTCTCAGCTATTTCTGCTATAAGCGATTTTTTACTCGTTAGATATAAAAGATCCGGTTTCTTATAAATATTCCAATACTTCCAAAAACCGGCTCCACTTACAGCAATTGCTGAAATTCCTAATATCCTATATATGACCTGTCTCCGATTCATAGCATTCTTTTATTACAAGCTAAAGGATAAATGAATTATAAATAGAGAGCAATTGCTCCGCTGCAGATTTCCATGTAAAGCTCGCAGCTCTTTTCAATCCCAATTCCCTCATTTCCGACCGTAAAGCACTATCGGCAAAAAAACGAATCATTGCGTCTTTTATCTCATTATGATCAAAAGGGTTTACGAACAATGCTGCATTCGAAGCCACCTCTGGCATAGACGAAGTATTTGAAGTAATAACCGGTACCCCGCAAGCCATAGCTTCTAAAATAGGCAGTCCAAAACTTTCACGCAAAGACGGATATAAAAATAGGCTGGAGCAATTATAAAGCAGAGGCATCTCGTCAGACGGAATGTATCCCGGAAAAATAAAGTGCTCAATAAATTGTTCTTTACCCAATTCCTTCAGGGTATCTTCAACTAATTTCTTATCGTAATCTAAAATAACCAGAGGTAAGCCCTCGCTTATAGCAGAACGGTATTCAGTATATGCCTTAATTACATTTAAAGTGTTTTTTTTAGGGGCAGTATTCCCTAAAAAGAGGATAAATTCTTCTGGTAACCGATTAGCATTTCTAAAAGCAAGGAGCTTTTCTTTAGAATAGGCCGCATTAAATTTAGGATTCACAGCATTATAGATCACTTTAACCTTATCCTCCGGCAATTTCAGTTTGTTCAGAATCACCTCCTTCTCAAAATTCGAAACGGTGATGATCAACTTACTCTTATCAACAATTTTAGGTACTATAAACCTTCTGTACAGATTACCAAAATTTTGGTATGAAGTCCCCTTAAAGTCCGTTTTCTCAAGATAAATAATATCGTGTAAAGTAAGCATTAATGGAACCGAAAGGCTAAGCGCAGAAGTATTGCATGTTGAATGAAGAAAATCCAGGTTGTCTTTCTTTACAGCATTTGGTAAAGCAAATTGCTCCCATGTTGGGTACGAACTTGAAGAAAGCGTCCTGATTTTAAAATTGTCCTGCTCTTTAACGCAGGTATTATCTACATCGTTTCTTGCATATAGAATATATTCATTGTACTTATCTAACTTCTGGATTTCATTTATCAGTTCTAATGCAACAACCTCCATCCCGTGTTTTTTCGCTCTGAAAATACGTTGAACTTCTATTCCAATACGCAACTTCTTTTTCATCTATCGATTCTTTACTTTATAGTCTATTTCTTTATCTCTTCTTTATAATAGTGTTCTGTAGCTACCGAAATTTTATTGGCTTTTCGAACTTTCAAAAGTGCTAAAACCTGATAATACATAAATTTGTGCACGTTTTTTAAAGAACTATAGATTCTTTTATCCGCCTTGAAATATTTCAGCGCCGAAAACACAGAAACAATAAATACGATTGCTCCAAGTATCCAATAAATTGAGAATAGCGGGATAAAAAACAAGTCCAGCACAAAAAAAGTAGCTGAGAGAATGAGCAATATAAATAGTGGCGGTCTAAGCAGCATAAGGCTAAACAACCCCTGATTCAGATTAAAATTCACAATAGATTTACCAAATAGATTCAGGCCGAGAAAAAAATACTTAAACCAGGTATTCAGCCATCTTGATCGCTGATTTACCAACTGACCGGTTTTACTTGTTTTTTCGTCATACACAATCGCCTTCTCAGCAAATGCTATTTTGTAACCCCTATTTAAAATTTCATATTGCAATATTTTATCAAAACCTGCACCGGTAATTAGCGTATGTTCCAGGCAATCTCTGTAAACAGTTGTCGTAAAAGCCATCCCAGATCCAGAAAGCGCTGCAGATGATCCAGCTTCAAATAAAAGTTTTCGATCAATCAGCCTGTAAAATATATCTCCTGCCTCATCAAGGCACGCATATGGGGTATTTAAATTTTTAGCTGCCCTTACCCCTTGAACTGAGGTATAACCCGCTGAAATGAACTTGTTCAATTCAATAAAATRTTCGGGATGAACTAAGTTGTCACTATCAATTATGGTTATTATTTCATGATCTCTTTGAAACCTGTCTATTGCATAAAAATGGGATTTGGTATTACTGGCCAATACTTCTTCCGGTTTCAAAACAACAACCTTATTGTCTGTAAAATTCAAATGACTAACATCACAGTTATCTGCCACAACATAAATAA
>NZ_JBFTNT010000327.1:0-5011 GCF_056397585.1 Pedobacter sp. 05L430
GAATAAAGCGGAGGAGAAAAAATTCACCTCAAACGGGCAGCTTCTTCCTAGTGTAAAAGCAGGTGAAATTGTGAATTGGTTAAAAGAGGAATATGACCTGGGCCATGGGCATTCAATGGCTATCTATGCCATATTAAAGGGTATAAAAAATGAAAACAGCCAGTAATCCTTTAACGGTGGCTTCCAACTTGATCGATACTAATAACCGAAAATATTTGGAAGCCTTATTTCTGAAGCTTAATCCAAATACCCCAGCCGTTTGGGGTAAAATGAAACCGCAACAAATGGTAGAACACCTGATAGATCAGGTGCAATACACCAACGGTAAAAAGGAACCTTTTTGCGAAGTTTCTGAACAGCAGGCACAGGTAGCAAAACAGATCAACATCTATACTGCGGTAGGAATCCCAAGAAATGTGATTTTTGGGGAAATCTCGGATCAACTAATTTATCCGGATCTACCTGGTGCTATTCAACAATTAATGACTGAACTTGCTGATTTTGATCAGCATTTTATGAAACCCGAAACATTAGTCATACACGGTGGATTTGGGCCAATGAATTATAAAGAATGGTGTATATGGCACAGTAAGCGTTTCTCGCATCACTTAAAGCAATTTAAGATCCCAGCACCTCCTCTTCTCCACTGAAACCACTGAACAGTAGAATTAATTTGGTAATGGCATCATCAGAATGAAGCATTTCAGTTTGTTCTAAAGTCATTTTGGTAACGGCAGAAGCTCTTGCACACATTTGTTTCGTGGAACAATAGATACCTCATTGCTGGCAAATAATTCCTGCCATGTAATGTGCCATGATCCAAATTCTTTTTTGAACCATTCAAATACCTGTTTCTTATCTGCAAAATCGATACCGCTATCGCGTACCCAAAATTCTGGCACTTTGCAACCGGTGTAAAAAGAAAGCGTCCCATCCCCTTTCGAGCTTAAAATCAATGACTTTTGATCTCCCATGGCAAATATTTTGCCATCGTTAAGTATATTATACAGCTCCGGTGCGTTTTCTTTAGCATGATAAATATTCCCCTCTACAATTGAAATACCTGAATAAATAGGCTTTATACCTGTTAAGTATGAACGGACTTTAGAATTGGCTCCATCGGCAGCAATTAAGATATCTGCTTCAGCATAAGTACCATTTTTAAACAATAGTTTCCAACCATCATTATGCGGTGTCGTGGAAACAAACTGACTGTCCCATATTACTGTATCCGGCTTTAGCGATTCAAGAAGTATGTTTCGTAATGGCCCCCTGTCTATTTCGGGACGACCCTCATCATGATCTTCCTCAGAATGTCCATCCAATTTAATATTCAGATCTTTGTCTAACACAAGCAATTTGCCCGCCTCCGGGCGGTAATTAGCATAAAAGGCATCAATCAATCCTGCTCTGCGAAGTGCCTCTAAGCCCGATTCTTCATGAAGATCTAATGTGGCGCCTTGTACCCTTACAGATGAATTAAAATCTCTCTCGTATACTTTTACATCTGCACCTTTAAGTTGTAGTAGTCGTGCTAAAGTAAGGCCCCCGGGTCCGCCACCTACAATAGCTATTCTTTTATTTTGAATCAACATAATTGAAAATTTAGTTTTTACAATACAAAACTACTTCTTCGGCAATGTTGAAAATTGTATAAATCGGTCGTTTTCGTTCTTACTTAGTTCTTTAGGGGTAACACCGGCAAATTTTTTGACATTTTTTATAAAGTGCGATTGGTCTGTGAAGTTCTGCTCTGGAAATAGTTTACCCTCTTTTATCTGAGTAAAAGAAGCCCTAAACCTTAAAATGGTGCAATAAGCTTTTAATGAAATACCAAACCATTCATTAAAATACCTGTTAATTTGCCTGCTTGTCCAATGTAGTGTTTCAGCAATTTCCTGGATAGTGATTGATCCGGCGGAAGTATATACCAGCTCAAATAATCTTTGTTTACGCAAGTCGACCTCTATATTATTTAACTTATTTAATAGTTTATCGGTAAGTACATTACAAAACTGTTCGAAATCACTAAAGCTTTCTGTGGTAATTCCAAAATAATCTGATGGCAAAACATAAACTGCATCAACGAGGGTTGGAAATTTCCTATCAAACAAGTATTCAATAGCAAGCAATTTGAAGCTAACTGCAAGCATAACTGTTTCTGGCATCAGGGTGCCCTGAGAAGGTGCATCTTCCAGTCCTAATAGCGTAAGCTCGTACGGTTCCTTTAAGGAAAAGAAAAGGTCTATCCTGCCATCAGGCATAATGACGACTCTTTTTTCATGATCGGTTTTATTGGACAGCATCCAAAAGCTGTCTACAAATGTAGAAAGAGATGGATTAGGTTTTATCTCTTTATAGGTTATTCCTTCCATTAGTAATAATCGCGACKGGTATGAAGATCTTATAACTACCAATGCAAAATAGTTTATTTTTCATTAAGTTTGGTTAACGCATGTAAGGAAGCCAAAATCCCACAGAGACCTGTACCTCAACCGTATCATACTATTTAATAGTTAATAGATGTGTAAAAATGATTGAATTGACGGCTAAAATATTCGAAACACAGCTTTCACTTCTAAAATCAATTACTGAGCTCGAGAATGTTCAGCGATTTTTTAGAGATAAAGATCCTAAACATAAATTTTTGGGTGTTAGAATGGCGGCTATTTTTGATTTAGCAAAACAGTTCATTGAAATGCCTATTGATGAAATTGAAAAATTAATAGGAAGTGAGTATTATGAAGCACGAATGGGTGCGGTAAGCATAATGGATTTTCAGGCAAGGAATAAGAAAACAACCCCATTAAGGAAAAAAGAGTTATTTGATCTTTATATTAAATGTCATGACAAAATAGATAATTGGGATTTGGTTGATAGAAGTGCCCCGTATGTTGTTGGTGGTTATTTGTTTGATAAGCCAAGAGACATTTTATACAAACTTGCTAAATCTGATCATGTTTGGGAACGAAGAACGGCAATTGTAAGCACTTATTTTTTTATCAGGCAAAATGACTTATCAGACACTTTCAAGATTGCGGAGATATTGATAAACGATGAGCACGATCTTATTCAAAAGGCAGCTGGAAGCTGGATAAGGGAGGCCGGTAAAAGAGACAAATTAGTTCTAATTGAATTCTTAGACAATTTTGCACGCTCAATGCCTATAGCAATGCTTCGTTGCGCGATAGAAAAACTTGATCCCAAAGAGAACCGCTATTATTTGGAGATCAACAAGAAGAAATGACGAAAATCGTGATTACTGAGCCCTGCTGTTCTCTGTGCGCCCTGTAGATTTATTAATGTAAGTAACCTTTTTAAGTCTGCCGAAACTATAAGCAAGGGTAATCCGGTAATATTTGTTATTGTTCTTTCTTGCAAATTCAATATAAGTCTCACCAATTTCATAATAACCCGCAGGTTTATCCTTCCGAAAGATATCGTTGGCTAGTAAATTGAGTTTTAAAGCTTTATTAAAAAAATCCATTTCAACACCCAAAGCGGCTAAAACTTGGTTATGTCTATAAAAAATCCCGTCATACTTGTCTCCTGTGTACCTGCCTAATATTTGAATTTTAAACAAGTTATTGATGTTAAAATTATTGCTGGAATAAAAATGGAACTGTGGGCGGCTTGTCATCAAACCATAAGGGAAGTCGCCAGTCATATACTTATTATAAGTTAGATCAACTGTGTTCATAGATGTAAACCAGTTTAGGTTAAAGGGAATGGACAAGGAAACAAACCAGGAACTAAGTTTACTAAGGTTTAATGGTTTTAATACATAGGTATTTTCGGCTTCGCCTTGTATTGCTGCCCCGGTAATAGCATCCCTTGTATCTGAATATCCTGCTGTAAAATTGTACTTTTTAAACGATGCTCCTAACTCAAAAGAATTTGTTCTTTCGGGCTTTAAGTAAGGATTCCCCTGTATACTGGTATAAGCATCCTGATAAATACCCGAAGGATTTAAAGCCTGATACCTTGGCCTGGTTATCCGCGAAGTATAAGACATTCTAAACTGAAGCTGATCAGAGATTTTAACAGCGATAAAGGCACTCGGAAAAAAATTAAGGTAATTGTCTTTTATCTCTTCTAGTCCCTGAACATCAGTTTCCAATTTATAACTGGTCCATTCGGTTCTTACTCCTATCCCATAGTTTACCTTTAGGCTCATTTGACCATTGAAATTCAGATATGCAGCAGGAATATTTTCCTGATACTTAAAGTCTGCCGAACGTGTCTCATCCAGCACAAAATCATTTCCATTTTTAACTGTAAAGAAATCTGAATAGAATTTATTACTAGCAAAGCTGTATTTAGCTCCGAATTCAAGTCTGTTATTTAAATTAAATGCCTTAGTATAATCTGTCTGGGCGTTTGCCAATCTAATTCTATAACCTGCTTTATTATTTAAAACGTTATAGGACCCCTGCCCGTTAACTAACTTATTTTCATTTATATCATCGTCTGTTTTCGAAATATACCCCGCGTATTGGCCGCCAATAAATAAAGAAGAACCAAGGCTGTCTATATCTCTGTTGTAATTAAGATTAATGGAGTTGTTATTGATTACATTATCATTAGCTATGTCACTCCTAAAAAATCCCTTCATTAAGGTAGAAGTGATGGTATTTTCACTTTTAGTACTTCCACCTAAGTCATTATAAGATCCACTATATTCGGCCGAGAGGTAACTCTTTTCGTCGAGATCGTATTGTCCTCCAAGACTATAATTAGAGAAATTATCATATTTCCTATTCCAGTCAGTCATGAGTACAGAGCTAAAATGATCCACAAACTTTAATCTTGACCTTGTGGTATTTAATATTTCTCTGGTATTACCCAGCAATAGCCCATAGCTTCCTGTTAAGGATAGTTTGTCCTTTTTATAGTTGACATCTATATTGGTATTTGCACTTGGAGAACTAAAATCTGAAGTGGTAAATATCTGTTTAAAACTCCCTTTATATCCTTCTTCGGCATTTGTAACCGTTATCACATTAATAAC
>NZ_JBFTNT010000328.1:0-4454 GCF_056397585.1 Pedobacter sp. 05L430
ATACCGATATCAGCAAACATCCCTTATATCCTGGAGGAACAGGTTCAGGAGCTGATTTTGCTCCTCTAGGTAAATACTCCCGACCAAGAACTGATGTATACCTAAAACTTGGCGGACCCATTTTTATCATAACGTATGCCGAAACACAGTTTTTACTCKCTGAGGCAAAACTGAAAGGATGGAATGTTCCCGGCACCGCGGCGGAACATTATTCAAATGGTCTGAGGGGTGCATTGCAATCAATGGAACAACAGGATCTACAGGCAAAAATAGCCCCTGAAATCATCAACGCCTACGTAAATGAGCATCCATTAACCCAATCTGACCTGGAAACAGCCCTTAATCAAATTAACACCCAGTATTGGGTGGCTACAGGCACCAATTTCAATTTTATTGAATCCTGGCTAAATTGGAAAAGATCCAATTACCCTAAATTGATACCTGTTAACTATACTGGTAATGTAACTAATGGGACCATACCCAGAAGAATGATATACCTATCCTCTGAAGCTTTGAATAATCCTGAAAACTATAAAGCTGCAGTTGCGAGATTAAATGGTGGTGATGCACTAACATCAAGGGTATGGTGGGATAAATAAAAAGTACTCCTAATTCACCATTATTTAATGAATAAAGGAGTACGATCGAGCGTAAGAATTATCTTTTTTTACTACCCTCTATATTTGGGAGAAACCCTGTAAAAATCCCAATCAAAGGAAGAAAAGCACAAATTTTAAATACATATTCAATACTGGTCTGATCGGCCAGCTTCCCCAAAACTGCGGAGCCTAATCCGCCCATACCAAATGCAAAACCGAAGAACAGACCAGCAATCATCCCCACTTTTCCGGGTACCAATTCGGTTGCATAAACCAGTATTGCAGAAAATGCGGAAGAAATAATTAAGCCAATAACAACAGATAAAGCACCTGTCCAGAATAAAGAAACATACGGCAGCAATAATGTGAATGGCGCTGCACCTAGAATTGAGATCCAGATGATATACTTACGGCCAAATCTATCTCCTAATGGTCCTCCAATTAACGTACCGGCAGCAACAGCCCCTAAAAAAGCAAATAGGTAGACCTGAGACTGCTGCACCGACACATTAAATTTATCCATTAGGTAGAATGTATAATAGCTAGTCATACTAGCCATGTAGAAGTATTTTGAAAAGATAAGTACCATCAAAATACCTAAGGAAAGTACCACTCGGTTCTTAGATAAATTATGATGAACCTCTTCCTTAAGGATGCTTTTATTTAATGCCTTTAAGGCCAATTGTTCCTGATACCATTTTGCAACCCTAGACAGTACTACAATACCTAAAATTGCAGCTAATGAAAACCATATAAGGTAAAATTGACCATGAGGGACAACTATAATTGCCGCCAAAAGCGGACCTATAGCACTACCTGCATTTCCACCCAGCTGAAAAATAGATTGTGCAAGTCCCTTTTTACCTCCGGAAGCTAAATGTGCTACMCTGGAAGATTCCGGATGGAATATTGAGGACCCTATTCCTATTAAACTTACTGCAAGAAGGATATTTAAAAAACTGGAAGCAAAGGACACAGCTACAAGTCCACAGAGCGTAAAACCCATTGCAATAACAAGTGAATACGGGCGGGGCCTCTTATCTGTATAAAAACCAATAAAGGGTTGCAATATTGATGCTGTTAGCTGATAAGTTAAAGTGATAAGACCTATTTGAGCAAACGTAAGACTGAACTTTTCTTTTATTACAGGGTATACAGCAGGAATTACTGCCTGAAGCATATCATTAAGTAAATGTGTAAAACTAATTGTGAATAAAATAGAGAATACTGTTTGCTGTGTAATTCTCTTTGTGTCGATAACGGCAGTGTTTGTAAAAGATGTTTTTTCCATATTTTTCAGATCAGATCATCTGATGAATTTTAATAAATTTTTATTGAGATACGTGTCCTAATATTTTTGCGGCAATGTTCCAGGCCTTTTTTGGGTCTCCGGCGATAATGCTTTTTAGCAACTGCTCATGATATATGTAAGTTTCTTCGAAGGCTCTGGCATCTGAATGTGTTTGAAGGAACCAATTTTTTAAATGAATGGAGGCTGATTTATATAAGTCGGCAAGTATTTCATTCTTTGAAGCTTCGGCAATTGATATATGAAATTGCACATCTGCTTCAATACATTCATCTATTAATCCCTCCTTGGCGGCTCTTCTTCTGTTTTCCAGATGAGTTCTTATGATTATAATATCACTTTCAGTTCTGTTAAGTGCTGCTTTCTCTGCAATTTTCATTTCAAGTAATTGCCTAACCTCATCCAGATCTTTAACATTCGCACGCTTCAACCGCAAATCCATAGGTTCCCTATTTGCTGTTAGCTGATCTACAAAAGTTCCAATCCCTTGTTGAACTCTAAGTAACCCAGAATTAGCTAATATTTTTATGGCTTCCCTTATAGTTGAGCGTCCGACACCAAAGTTTTTCATTAATTCCGGTTCTATCGGCAACTGTTCATTCACTTTGTATTGTCCAAGAGAAATCTGCTCACTTAATCGCGCGGCTACTTCATCCGCAAGAGACTTTTTTTGTATAAGATCTTTCATGTTAATTCATCATATCATCAGATGAATTCAAAGGTAGAAATTAAAATACATCTAACAAAGAAATCAATAAAAAAAGGGCTCAAAACTAATTGAACCCTTTTCCCTAAACCAAACTATTTTACTCTTATTTCGCTGCTTTTGTAAAATTCAAGACAATGTAAGCAGTTTTTGCTCCATATTCTACAGGTGATTTAATAACCATACTATTGCCATCTGTAGAAGACAATACCGATCTGTAACCAGAAGTTACGTTTTTGGCTTTTTCGCCTTCAAAGATCTTTTTGAATTGGAATGTCTCGTCAGCAGGACTTACTGACCAGTATATTTTCTGAGTTTTTGCAGTACACTCTCCTCCACCTGGTAAGGTATAGCTTCCGTTTCCGCTATTAGTGAGACTCCAGGTACTTCCTTTGAAGCAAGTATAAGAACCTTCATCAAACAATGATTTTACTGCTGATTGCGGCAAGCCTTCAAATGTAATATCATTTAAAACCCAATTACCAGTTACATTACCTTTCTTTAAACTTTGAGTTGCACCACCTTTAGGCGAACAACTTTGCAAAACCATTAACGAACTGCATAAAATGGCTGCTATCAGTAATATTCTTTTCATATTCTTCTTTAATTTGATAATTCAATTACATAAATCTTGCCAAAACTTAAGGCGAATAACATTATACCCTTAACTTTGTTACATCTTATGCCCAATCTTAACTTTTAACCCCGTAATAATGAAGCCAGAAACACTTGCAATACATGCTGGAAATTTATATAAAGTCAGYACTAATGATGTTACACCTCCTATAAATCTATCTACCACATTCCTGAGAGATGAAGATGGTGGCTACTCTGGTGGACATATGTATAGCAGAGTAAGTAATCCAAATAGATCAGCACTGGAAAATGCGCTTTCAGAATTAGAAAAAGGTGTAGAAGCCTGTGCGTTTTCTTCAGGAAATACGGCTGGAATGGCAGTTTTTCAGGCTTTAAAACCAGGAAGCCATATCATTGCTCCTGACGACATGTACTGGGGTTTTAAAAAACAACTGCGGACCATTTTTAAAGATACTCTTGAAATTGATTTTATAGATCTTACGAACCTTGATAACATAGCAAAATTCATTAAGAAGAATACTGTATTGATATGGATAGAAACCCCTTCTAATCCATTATTAAAAATTACAGATATTGCCGGGGTTTCCAAAATCGCCAAGGAGAACAACCTTATTCTTGCATGCGACAGCACTTTTGCTTCGCCATGCTTACAAAACCCTATTGATTTTGGGGCGGATATTGTAATGCACTCTTCCACAAAATATATTGGTGGCCATAGTGATGTTCTGGGTGGGGTACTTATCACGGCAGAAAAAAATGAATTTTGGGAAAAGATCAGAAACATACAGCAAGTTGGTGGAGCAGTACCCTCTCCTTTCGATTGTTTTCTGTTAATAAGAAGTATCAAAACATTGGCATATCGCATGCGCGGCCACTGTACTAATGGATTGGCTTTAGCATTACATCTAGAAAAACACCCTGCTATTGAAAGAGTTTATTATCCGGGATTAATAACCCACCCTCAGTACGACATCGCAAAAAGGCAAATGAATGGCTATGGAGGAATGTTATCGGTGTTAGTTAAAGGTGGATCTGATGAAGCCAGAAAAGTGGTTAATAAAGTTAAAGTCTTTGCGCAGGCTACAAGTTTAGGTGGAGTTGAAAGTTTAATAGAACACCGTGCATCTGTTGAAGGACCTGACACCAAAACCCCACAAAATTTAATTCGGATATCTGTTGGGCTTGAGCATATAGATGATCTAATAGCAGATTTAGATCAGGCACTTGCAGGATAAAATCAAGC
>NZ_JBFTNT010000329.1:0-4401 GCF_056397585.1 Pedobacter sp. 05L430
TTGGAGATGTGAATGTTCCAACCATCATTACCTTTATTGCTTACTGGGTAATTGGTATTCCGTTGGGTTACTTCCTTGGTATAAAGCTCAACATGGGCGTTAATGGTATTTGGTACGGGTTAACGTTCGGATTGCTCACAGCCTCCATCCTATTGTTTATCAGGTTTCAAAATAAGACCAGAATTTTGCTCGCTAGGGTATCTGCGTAAATAAAAAAATAAAAATTTTGTTTATTCATTAAGTTGCGCTAATATTGTCGACTAATTCGATAGATTTAATATGAGCAGACAATAATGAGCATACGCGAAAACCAGATTAGAATTGCCGTAAGCAATAAATTACAAGAAAAGAAGTGGAAACGGATAGCTTATATATGTCTATTTATATTGGCAGCCTTGTTTATCGGCATTGCCATTTATAATAATGTTACTTATCAGGATGCCTTGGCATTTGGCGAAGAACTATACGCACAGTTAGACGATAAGTTTTTATGGATGCTTGTTGTCGGGTTTATGGCGCAAATGGTTGATGGTGCTTTGGGAATGGGCTATGGCGTAATTTCTACTACCCTGCTGTTGTCTGGTGGCTTAAATCCGGCAGTTATTTCTGGGAGTATTCATACTGCCGAAATGTTTTCTAGTGGAGCATCTGGTTTTAGTCATTATCGTTTTGGTAACGTAAATAAAAAACTTTTTAAAACCCTGTTAATTCCAGGTGTGCTGGGCGCAATTGCAGGTGCATTATTACTAGGATATGCCGGAGATGCCTTTTCGGTATGGATAAGGCCGGTAATTTCTATATATACATTATTACTTGGGATCAGGATATTAACTAATGCATTTAAAGAAAAACAGAAGCCTCAAAAGGTAAAACGTGCAGGCTGGCTGGCTGGAGCCGGAGGTTTCTTGGATTCGTTTGGTGGCGGTGGCTGGGGGCCATTAGTTAC
Organism: Pedobacter sp. 05L430; assembly: GCF_056397585.1. Classification (NCBI taxonomy): domain Bacteria; kingdom Pseudomonadati; phylum Bacteroidota; class Sphingobacteriia; order Sphingobacteriales; family Sphingobacteriaceae; genus Pedobacter; species Pedobacter sp. 05L430. Next base: position 947 of record NZ_JBFTNT010000329.1, read on the forward strand.
CTCTACCCTAATTTCTAAAGGCCGTACACCTAAATATGTAATCGGCTCTGTTAGTTTAACCGAGTTTTTTGTAACCATGGCAAGTGCAGTTACATTCTTCTTTATTCTTGGCGTTAGTCATTGGCAATCTATACTTGGATTAATTGTTGGTGGAATAATAGCTGCCCCATTAGCTGCTCGTTTAGTAGGTAAACTTCCTATTAAAAAGATGTTTATAGGAGTTGGTATTATAGTAATTATATCGAGTTTGCGCATCATTTGGATGTTTATAGATAAATTAACCTAAGAATCTTAGTTGCTTAATATAACCTGGAAAAATATTCCATAAATTTATAGTGTATAAGGAATCTTAAAAGCACGCTCCAAATGAATGTTAAATTAAATTAATAATGGAACAAAGTTCAGCTGGAATTGAAAAATATCATTGCCGTAGATGCGCTAAACCACTAGATTATCGAATTCCACGACAACAAATCGTAAAAACAATACTGTTTTGGGTACCACTTAAAAGGTATAAGTGCACTTCATGTGAAAAAAAGCAATATATAATCGCTAAAAAATAAAAGGGTATTGAAGATATTTCATTACCCTTTATATTTTCTTAGGCAATTCCTTAGCTGTGCTCTACCTTGTAAATAGTGGTTTGAGTGTATGTTTCACCAGGCCTCAATACAGTGCTTGGAAATGCAGGAATATTAATCGCATTTGGATGATGTTGCGTTTCTACACAAAATCCTCCAAAAGGTTCGTAATTTCTTCCTTCTTTGCCGTGCTTCACATTAAGGTATTTAGCTGTATATAAATGGGCAATTGGTTCAGTAGTATAAACAGATAGTTTTAAGCCTCCGGTTTGTTCAGTTGTTTCAGAAGCTAATGTGAGCTCACCATATTCTTTATCGAGTACGTAGGTTTGATCGTATCCTTCGGCAGGATCCCAGTCTGCGTCAAATTCCTTACCACCCAAAAAATCATGATGAGTACCTTCTACAGGAATAAGTTTTCCTGTTACTACATAGTTGTCGTCTTGTTCAAGATAGTTGCTTGCAGGCATTCTGTGGTGATGTTTCCCTACTGAACCACCAGTTGGGGAAAGATTAAAATAACCATGATGGGTTAAGTTAATAGCTGTTGCTTTGTCTGTTGTTGCTTTAAAATCAAGAATCAGCTCGTCCTCATCAGTTAACTTAAAAGTTAACTGAATGGTAAGGTTTCCTGGGAAGTTCTCTTCGCCATCCGGACTTGTGTATTGAAGTGTTACGCTTGGGTCAATGGTAGACAAGACCTCCCATACCCTCTTGTCATAACCCATATCGCCACCATGCAGGCAGTCTCCTCCTTTTGCTTGCGATAGCTGATAAACCTCTCCATCAATAGTAAATCTGCCATTTTTAATTCGATTGGCATATCTGCCAATAACAGCACCTAAATAGGGATAATTTGCTAAATATTCTTCGCTTAAGTATTGATCAAAATCATCAAATCCCAATACGATATCCTGCTTTTCTCCATTTTTATTGGTTACTATAAATTTACTTATTATAGCCCCATAATTGTATATTTTGACATATGTTCCCTTAGTATTTGTTAATTCTACACCAAGTACTTCTTTGCCATCTATAATTTTACCTGTCTTTACTAGTTTAGTCTTCATTTATATATAATAAAATGCATTTTATGTTGAATTGAACTTACTCGATTCGGTTCATAGTTGTATATTTAGGGCCAGGTATTTTTGGATCCACTCGTTTGTCAAACAATACTATAAATACTTTATTAAAACTAAAACATTAATTTAAAATATTACAATGAAAGCGGAATTAACCAATAAATTCTTTGAAAAGTATGAACAACAACCAACAGCACATTATTTTACTCCAGGTCGCGTAAACTTAATTGGCGAACATATAGATTACAATGGAGGCTTGGTAATGCCTTGTGCAGTTACGTTAGGAACCTGGTTAATTATTGCTCCAAACAACGACAACGTAATCAGATTTAAAAGCTTAAATTTTGAGGAAACTGCACAAATTGAACTGAAACCATCTTATACTAAAACTGGTTCTGAGTGGTTCAACTATCCCCTGGGTGTTTTTAATGAAATTTCAAAGAAACATAAAATTCCGACAGGCTTGGATCTATTGTTTTTTGGTAATATTCCAATTGGTTCAGGTCTATCTTCTTCCGCTTCTATTGAAGTAGTAATGGCTTATGCTTTAAATGACTATTTTAAGTTAGGTTATGAGAAGATTGAACTACCATTGTTAGCTCAGAAAGTTGAGAATGAATTTATAGGTGTGAACTGTGGTATTATGGATCAATTTGCCGTTGCCTTTGGTGAAACTGATAAAGCCATAGTATTAAACTGCGATACCTTGAAATATAAGATAGTAGATTGTAATCTTGGAGATTATTCACTTGCTATCATCAATACAAACAAACCTCGTAAGCTGGCTGAATCTAAATATAACGAAAGAGTATCTGAATGCCAGACAGCATTAGCTCAATTAAATCAAGAAATTAAGCTTAATAATTTATGTGAACTAACAGCGGAAAAATTCGCTTTACATAGTCATCTAATTACTGACGAAACTGTTTTGAAGAGAGCGACTCATGTTATTAAAGAAAATGATAGGGTTAATTTAGCAGCTAAAGCATTGAATGAAGGTAACTTAGTGGAGTTTGGACGTTTGATGTATGCTTCTCATCAATCATTAAAAGATCTGTATGAAGTAACTGGAGTGGAGCTTGATACTGTAGTAGATTTCTGCTCTGATTATGAGCACGTTATTGGTGCCCGTATGACAGGTGCAGGTTTTGGGGGATGCGCTATTGCCTTGCTTAAAAAAGGACAGGAAGAAGATTTTGCCAAACAGCTTACAGACTATTATGTAGATCGCGTTGGATACCCTGCTGCAATTTATATTAGTGAAATTGGTAACGGTGCATCTGCTATTTAATGAAAAAGCTAAAGTTAGATGAGCTAAACCGCGTTGGTGTTGATGAATTTAAAGAACAAGAGAAGCTACCTGTTATTGTAGTACTTGATAATGTGCGAAGTATGCACAATATTGGCTCTGTTTTTAGAACGGCAGATGGTTTTGCTATCGAAAAATTATATCTGTGTGGAATTACGGCTCAGCCTCCGCACAGAGAAATTGAAAAAACAGCTCTTGGTGCCACCCAATCTGTAGAATGGGTTCATTTTGAAACAACTCTTGATGCTGTAGCATCTCTAAAAGCCGATGGGTATCGGGTTATTGGCATAGAACAAGCTGCAGGCAGCATCATGCTAAATACATATAAACCGAAGTCTTCTGAAAAATATGCTTTGATTTTTGGTAACGAAGTTAATGGGGTTAGTGATGAAGTGATGGCCCAGATTGATGAATGCATCGAAATTCCACAGTTTGGCACAAAGCATTCTTTTAATATCGTAATATCTGCAGGTATTGTGC
>NZ_JBFTNT010000330.1:0-4388 GCF_056397585.1 Pedobacter sp. 05L430
TAATAACGAACTGAACTATTACCCATATAAGCCCTGCAACACCTATTGCTTTAATGATACCAAAGGTGGTTGGCTTTGTTGTTTTTTTGAAATAATAAACGAGTACTACAGCTGGAATGGCCAACAAACTTAATAAATGGACCCCAATAGATAATCCAATTACAAATGCAATTAGTACCAGCCAGCGGTCGTCTGTTTTACTTTCCCATTTCAAAATTGCCCAAAATACAAGGGCTGTAAATAATATAGAAAGTGAATATACCTCGGCCTCAACTGCCGAAAACCAAAATGTATCTGAAAAGGTAAATGCCAAAGCACCAACTACACCTGTAGCAACAACGGTTAGCACATCCGCGGTAGTTTTTTCCTGTTTGTATAGCTTACTGGCAATCAGGGTGATGGTCCAATAAAGAAACATAACTGTGGCGGCACTAAAAATTACTGAGCTGAAGTTCATCCAGTAAGCAATTTTTGTTACGTCACCTGCAGCTAACAAAGAAAATAGCTTTCCTATCATCAGGAATAAAGGGGCGCCAGGCTGGTGACCTACTTGTAATTTATCGGCTGCGGAAATGAATTCTCCGCAATCCCAAAAGCTTACGGTTGGTTCCATGGTTAGCCAGTAGACCACTCCTGCAATCAGAAAAAGCAGAAATCCTACAAGATTGTTAATTTTTTGATAGTGGTTCATAGTTTGAGGGTAATTTTCTTAATAGTAAAAATAACTAAAACATTGAAAGTTAGCGGATTTGGGAATGTTAAAGTATGTTAAAGAATGTTAAAATTGTTCGCAAAGAATGCTTGTGCTTTAGTTTGGAATTGTAATTTTATGCAAGCCGGCCTAAGCTTTGTATGGGCACTAAAATTAGTAACTGAATAAATGGAAATTAAAGTGATCATTACAGGAGCTACCGGTATGGTAGGCGAAGGCGTATTATTAGRATGCCTGTCGCATCCGAAGGTAAAAGAAGTACTTGCAATTGGACGTAAACCTTATCGCGGTCAGAAGCATCCCAAATTAAAAGAATGCATTGTGCCAGATTTTTTCAATATTGATGGCATACAAGATCAGTTAACTGGTTATGATGCATGTTTTTATTGCGCAGGCATAAGTTCAAATGGGATGAAGGAAGCGGAATATAGTTACATTACTTATGACACTACGATGCACCTGGCAAATAAACTTGTTCTTCTTAATGCTGGGATGGTTTTCAGCCATATATCCGGTAGTCACACGGATAGTTYCGGAAAAGGAAGAGTGATGTGGGCACGTGTAAAAGGTAAAACTGAGAATGCTTTAATGAAGTTGCCATTTAAAAATGTATATAATTTTCGTCCGGGTTTCATGAAGCCTACCCCAGGTCAGGTAAATGTTAAAGGGCTTTATCAGGTTATAGCATCATTATATCCTTTGCTCCGCTTGCTAATACCAGGCCAGGTAAGCACTTTAAAAGAGGTTGGACAAGCTATGATTAATAGTGTTCTTAAAGGATATTCTAAATCAATACTGGAGATAAAAGATATTAAAATATTAGCCGCTGAATAGGCTTTCGTCATCTCAAAGTAATTCCGCATCATGGCGGCAACCATTTATCGCCTAACTACGTAAATGCTTAAAAATGAATAGTTAATATTCTTTTTTAAGGGAGTATCTACCACAATTAAAGGTGATGGGTGAGGGTGATGAGGTCCCGGAATATAAGTATTCCGGGGCTTTCTTTTTGATTAGGCTATTGAAGGTATCAATTGCGCGGAGTTGCAGATTCCCAAACTGAATAATCCGTTAAAAGCTGTTCATGTTCTTTTATCCATTTTCTCTTTTCTTCCTGATTGGAAGTAAAGCTAATAATGCGCGCGATTAATGGCATAAATTCTGATTTAGATAGTTTGTAAAAATAATCAGCGTAAAAAGACCAGAAAAAATCCTTTTCTTTTTTCTTTTCAGAAAGTTCCCCGGTAATACCAAAAATTGTTTTAAGCTGTAGTTCTAGTTGATCTGCTTCCGACAAACCAGCCAATCCTGGCGACAGCGAAGCCATTGATATGGCCAGGCTTGCTGCACCTACGTCGGGATCCTTTTCGTTGGGATTACGATTGATCGTAATGTTGTTTACTCCGGTTGTTTTGGTAATCCCTGAATTGAGAATTGATTTAACATCCTGAAAAGCTTTAGTCGAGCGTTGAGTGGTAGCTTCCAGTATCAGGAAATTACAGTAGCTAAGAAGTGCAGCAATTTTTTTACTTGGTTCGGCCATGTTTATTAATGCGTATAAGCGATGGCTACTTGCGTGTTTTGGATTTAGCTGCAAAGCTTTGGTTACATTTTGTAATGCCTCCTCATTTTTGTCGAGGCTACTATAGGTTATGGCAAGATTATAATATAGGCCCTGATATTCTGGCTGCGCTTTTATGCCGCGTTTATAATATTCAATGGCTTTATCTTTCTGCCCCTGTGTATCATAAATACTTCCTAACATGTCGTATGCACTGCCTGAATTAGACGGATTCTCTTCAATTATTTTATTCAGATACGGGATGGCATCTTTAGCCGATTTATTGCTAAATAGTGTATAGGCAATTTCATAATTCGCGGTAGAATTATCCGGATCTAATTGTAATGCTTCTTTATATTTTAAGATAGCTTCTTCAAATTTACCGGCGTCATGGAGTTTAACCCCTTCAGAGATTAGGCCGTTAATCTTGCTTTTATCCTGAGATAAAACCGCAGTTGAAATAAATAGAGATAAGAGAATGAGCGTTAATTGGTTCATGATCAGGAAAAATTTGGTTATGATTATTTCGTTAGCATAAAGCTAAATTAAATCGATCATTTTTTTAGAACGAATTATTGAAATAACTAAACCTAAAATTTAATAGTGCTGCATTATTTCGGCATCTATTATTAGATAATCATGATTAGCACCTTGTGTAAAAACAAAGAACTTGTTGTGATCAGGCTTTATTTTGTATTTCCTTACCAGGTTTTCCGCCTTATCCCGATAGTTTCTGGCAATAACATTTCCCCTCGGCGACTTTTCTTTTTTAAGATCACTGGAAGATAAGAGACTGTTGATCTTAAAAATTCTGCCTGGAAAGGAGGAATCCAAATGATCTGAAACATACAACTGTGTTTGATGATGTAGCTTTTTTAACCGAAACCTTGCAGCTATCAGGTTAAAGGCTCCGCTTTTAAGCAGTGCTGTATCTGGTTCATACAGATAGCCAGAAGGAGTTTCGTTTAGCAATTCAACCTCTGTTTCTTCTTCACCTTTAAAAAAGGAGAATTCCTTTTGAGATTCGTTTAGGGTAACTGCTGTTATTTTTGGTTGCTGCGCAGATCTGTCGCTGTCAATAATCCATAACAGTTCTTTGCACTCATTTTTTACACTTATAATATGAACTTCAGAAACATTGCTTAGCTCCTTTAAACCAGCCGTAATGTCTAATAACGGTGCTGTTTTAATAATGATGCGTTTTGATTTGGAAAGTAGTAATTCCAGATGCTCAACCACATTCGGAGTGCAGTCTTTTAACATAAAAACTTTGCCTGCCGAACTTCTTCTTGCAGGATCCAGGTAAATCGTATCAAAGATTTCATCGGTTTTTTCCAGTAGCGCAATACCATCCACAGCCAGGCATTTAATATTTAGTTGTCCCAACATTACTGCATTATGAGCAGCTATTTCAGAAAGATCCACATTGATTTCGCAATGTGTTAAGCTTTTAACGGTTTTTGCAAAGTAATAACTATCTACCCCAAAGCCTCCAGTAAGATCTATTAAGCTGTCGCCAATAGCTAACGCTGATTTGTATGTTGCTGTGGTTTCCGATGAACATTGCTCAATGGAAAGTAGGGCAGGGTAATAAATGGAATCCGTTTTATACCAGGTAGGCAATTTTTTTACCGATTTGTTTTTTGCCGCAATCTGGTTAGCAAGCGCTTTAGAATCAACATCCTTAAACGGACTTTTAGACATAGCGAGTTTGTGTACATYATCATTTAAATGATTGTTAACGTACTCCTGAACCTCGCTATCTAAAACATGTCTATTCAACTGTTGTCTTGTCCCTCATTACAATTTGACAGGTATACCTGCTTTTAACTTCCAGTAGGATGTTTTTGTTAACAGTTACCCTATCTATGGTTTGCTGGTTGTAGTATCTTATGGTAACCAATTCCAGGCCAGTGTTATACTTAACTTTATAGTGCAGCGAAAGATCTGCTATCAGCGCTTCCAGTTTTTTAGGATCATGATCAAAACTTACCGAAAAACTGATTGCAGAATTCAGCATGGTTGTAATTTTTACCTTGTGTTTATGGAACAAACTAAAAATATCACTTAGGTTTTCTTCTATGATGAAAGAGAAATCTTTAGGGAAAATAGAGA
>NZ_JBFTNT010000331.1:0-4371 GCF_056397585.1 Pedobacter sp. 05L430
ATAATATTGTCAACAAATGAAAGCTCTTCTAYAATCCGCTGCACATCAGCAGCTTTTGTATAACCACCATTTGGATTATTCGGGTTAATCAATACTATGGTGTCTGGCTTATTTTGTTTAACAAATGCAATGTATTCTTCTACATCAAGGTTGTAATTATTATTCTTTGATAAATTATAATACACCACCTCCACACCATCCTTAACATACTCATAATAAGATGAAAAGGTAGGTATTGTAATGATAATCTTCCTTTTGGTAAAATTATGGATAACAGCTTGAATGATTTCAATAGCTCCATTGCCAATAAAGATATTCCCTGAATCAATTTTTAAGAAATCAGCTAAAATCTCAGCAATTACACCATTTTGAGAGGGATAACTCTCCAATAAATCTCTGATATTCCCAGTATGAAGTATTTCCTTATTAAAATACTCAATAAACAAATCCGTTGCATAAGGATTAGATAAAAAGCAAGCATCTACTTTAATGTCTACCTCTGGGAGTTTTTGTTTGAATGTAAAGAAACTAGGTGAATGGGAGCCTGCCTCATTCTTTAATACCTCAATTTTCTTTACTACTTTGAGTTCGTCACTAGTAAATTTTATCATCTCTATTTAAGTTAAATCTTAGTAATCATCTGGTACCCTTTCACCATGTTGCTTTTATCCGAGATCAACATTGTAGAATAGGTTTTTAAATGGGCATTTGCAGATGCCTGGATATGGTAATTTAATTTGAAGAATAACCTTCCGTTTAGTTTGATCATTTTTTTATCAGGATGATAAAGCGCTTCTTTTAATACATCGTAATAACTTTCTACACTTACATCTTTACTTAGAAAACCGGTTTTTCCATGTCTGATCATCTGACCAATCCCCCCTACAGGCGTGCAAACTGGAATACAGCCAACCGATAAGGCTTCGATTAAAGAAATTGGCATTCCTTCGAATATGCTTGAAAGACAAAATGCATCGGCTATACTTAAATAATCCACCACATTATGCTTTCCACCTATAAATTCTATGTATGGATCGTTACCAACCAGTTTCAGTAAATGCTGATATAAATGCTTTTCTTTAACCTCTCCAATAATGATCAGTTTGCATTTCTTGTCTTCAGTAACATTAAATTTCTTTACAGCCCTGATTARTAAATCCTGATTCTTTTCCGATACAATTCGTCCTACATGAATTAAAATAAAAGCGTCTTCGCCCTCCTTGTATTTTTCATTTAATAAAGGATATTCATCAGTTGTTACCAGATCCTGTCTTCCATTTTCAATTAAAATGTCATTATCCAGCTGATAATAATCTCTATAAGTTTTCTTGCCGTCAAATGAGATCGTAACAGGTTTCACCTTATTTATTTTATACCAGAACTTTCTAAAGGTTTTGAGTATAAAATTTGGACATTCCGCCACAGCGATATTATGAATGGTATGAAAGAACAACGTGTGCTTGCTAGCCAATAGATATAAGGCCAGATATTCGAAGCCATTTAAATGAGAGTGTAACACATCAGGTTCCTCCCTATTCAACCATTTGGTTAAGCCCAAAAAAGCCTTTAAGCTAAATCCTCTGCCTTTATTGAAAGAAACGTAGCGAACATTCTTATGAATATCTTTCACAAATGTCTCTTGTGGATCATTCCAGCAGATAGAAACCAAATAAACTTCATATTGGTCATCTTTAGCAAGCTCATTACACAAATCAACTACGAAGCGCTCTGCTCCTCCCTTAGTTAAATCACCTATAAGGTGCATTATTTTGATTTTCTCCATTGTTATATGTACCTGGAAATCCGATTCAAAAAATTATTTCGTTGCAATACCACTTAGTATGTATCTTTTTCTCTTTGGGATGATGAACTCCAATAATCCATCAAGGTGTCCTAAAAGGATTCTTTGCTTTTCAGTCCTACCAAAGCAGCCAAAAAAACCTGTTGTTGTATATTTGATTGTTTTGAATGCACTAAATAGCTCTTCTACCTCATTTATATCCAGATAATTCCATCCAGGGGTACCATATTTCCTTCTCAGAAACCGATGGAGATTAGTAGCGGCCAAATTTTCTGTGAAAAGCAGCATGCCTCCCGGCTTCAGGGCACCATAAATCTCATTTAGCGTTTTTGCTTTATATTCATTTCTATTATTCTGGCTAATCCCACCCAGGATAGATTTAAATACGATAATGTCAAATTGGTTCTTAAAAGGAATATCCGTTGCATCCAAAGCCGCATACCTTATATTAATGCCACATTCATACTTACAATGAATTTCACCTGCTATAGGCTCCGGATTTTTAAGATCCGTACATAGTACTGAGTTGCCTCTAAGTGCAAGCCAAAGTGATAGCCCACCACGTGCCGCGCCCAATTCCAAACATTGTGTACTCTTCTCGTTTGCTGGCACATTCTTATCCAGATAATCAATTGCCCTCCACCAGTTTGTAATATCCCAGTCTATGATATCTCTAATGGTTTCCTTATCCATATCATTCGGCTTTAAATATGGGTTACAACTACATCCTCATCCAGATCAGCTTCTCTGTTCAGCAAAAAGTTTAAGTGCAGAATCGCGAAATACAGGAAAAAGGTAGGGCCGTTTGCGCTAACAAGCCATGAGTTGTGYGACAGTGAATTGATGGAAACGGCAATAAATGAACAACAAAGACAAATCATCAACGCATATTTCTTCTTCTTAACATTTCGAAATGCATTGATAATGATCTTTGAAATCTTATAATACAATCCGGCCAATATTCCCAAACCCAAAAAAGGTCCGACATAGGTAAGAAACATCAGGTAGGCATTGTGCGAAGTAATCCCCGACGAGAACACCTCATTACGATAAGTAACGTCTGACCAATCCTTCCCATAAAATATAAGCCCATAAGGATAATCCGAATAGATTCTTAAGTTTTCAGCAGCCAGGGTTGATCTATTGTATTCCTCCATATTATGTTCATTCTTGGTAAGAATGTTATTATAAGAGTCTGTATTATCTTTCAAAATGTATGTGTAGAATACAAAAGCTGCACAAACAGCAAACACCACAATAAAAATCGCTTTGTAATTGTAATACAATATCAGGAACAAGAATACCGAGAAAACAAAACCTACAAATACCGAGCGTTGCATACCCAGATATATAAACAGTAAACAAGCCAAAAGACTAACTATTTTAATAACAAGCGCTTTGTCAAACACTAGAGTAAAAATCAATAGAAATGGAACCAGGGCGGCCAATTGATAACCAAAGTTAAATTGATATGTTGCTATTCCCGAAGGACTCTGCACGACCGGTTCTCCCATCAGCATCGACCTTAGATTATTTATTTCTGATAAATAAAATGGATTAAGAACCATTACAATTGATGAAAATGTCAGCAAGGCAAAAAAAATATAAACAGAAATCGTAAATCGCTCTTTATCTGCACCTACAAAATAATTAAAGTAAAGCGCGCACATTCCAATGCATAAGGTATTGGCCATAAACACCATGTAATCTGAAAAACCAATCGCATTGTACAAGAAAATAGCGCCCCCAAGAAGAAGAAGCTCCGTTTTGTACAAAAATCCTAGCCCATCTTTTTCCCTAAACAAAAAAATAAGTGGTAAACAGAAAATAAGAGGCGTAGGGATTCTAAATAAATTTGTCATAAAAACCCCGAACGACAGGCTGTATAAATACAACACTATAAATACAACTGCAATTAATTTCATATGCATTATAAGCTATTCTATGTTTTGTTTAAAAGTTTCTATAAAACCTTGGGAATCATTAATCGCATTAAAATATTTCTCCTGGCCATTTTTTGCGATGTGTTTATAATCATCATAATGAGCTGCCATGTGTTCAAGGCGAGCCTCAAGTTCTTCTAAATTCCAATTAACAGGAACATAGGTTTCGTTTYCTATAAACAGATTCGGGTAAGTTTCAAGATGATTCATAAGCGGTTTAATCAGTACCGATCCAGAAATAAACGTTTCAAAATCCCTATAGCAAATTTCACCCCAGCCAAATGGACTGATACTAAGTTTCGAATCCCTTAGTTCTTTCCAATATCTGGCTTTGCTTACATTCCCACCACTTGCTATTTGCAAATTCAGGCGATCAAAAAGACTTAAAACATGGTTTCTTTGATAAGAGATCATGTTTCTATTCCCATTATCTTTATGGATTGTTCCACGAAAAGCCAAATCATATTTCCTGTCTTTATCGTAAGTAGATAAATGAGTTGGGTAAACCCTATAACTCAAATAATTACTTAATCTGCTCATTTTATACCCAAAGTATCTGTAATCATTAAACCCGATATTCCAACCAAGTTTAATTTTATGAAGTTCCGCTTCGGGGCAGGGTACAAA
>NZ_JBFTNT010000332.1:0-4361 GCF_056397585.1 Pedobacter sp. 05L430
AATAAAATTATGAAATAATTGAATTTGACCCTCTCAGGGTCGGCTACAGAAAATTTTAACTAGAAAAACTTCTTACAACTTAATGAAAATGGGGCAATTCATGATTTATGAACTGCCCCATTTTTGTAAAGGACTTTTTCAGTGCCCTCCCTAAATGACACCCTCTTTTTACTATTTAAATAAATCTTTGGTTCTAGTTTATTCCTCTCAGTAGCCTATTCCATCTTATTTTATTAAAGAATGATCCATTGGTATTATAGCTCATCCAAATAAATAATGCTTTTCCTACAATATGATCTTCAGGTACAAATCCCCAATAGCGAGAATCTAATGAGTTATGTCTGTTATCTCCCATCATCCAGTAGTAGTCCATTTTAAAAGTATAACTGGTTGCAGGTTTACCATTAATCAACCAGCCAGTGCCAGCTTTCTCTAACTTGTTACCCTCATAAATCCTGATACTTCTCTCGTAAAGAGGCATTGATACACTATCCAATTGAACTGTCATCCCCTTTTTAGGTATAAGAATGGGGCCAAAATTATCAGCATTCCAATTTCTTTTTGGATCAAAAGGAAAAACATCTTTCTCCTGATAGCCTTCTGGTTGAGTCACTTCTTTTACAGATTGCACAAAATCCAGTTTACTAACCTTATCCATCATTGGTTCTGTGCCTGTAAAACTATAAGTATTAGGAGATGATTGATTAATATCCTCTGATATATTAAATCCAAGATCCTCAAAAACAGAGAAATTGATATCGGCTGTTTTAAATGTAACTGCATAAGTCATCTGCCCAGTACTTTTAAGTTTCTCTGGTTTACCATTTACAGAAACAAGACCATCTTTCATACTAATTATGTCACCGGCAATACCGATGCACCTTTTAATATAATTCTCTCTTTTATCAACAGGTCTGCTTACAACAGTGTAGTGTTTATTAATTGCATCCCAGCCTTCTGATCTCACCATTTTATAGTAGTCAACGTCCTGAATCTCCAGGGCTACAGTATCACCCTGAGGGTAGTTAAATACCACTACGTCATTTCTTTTGATCTCAGATAAGCCTGGCAATCTGCGGTACTTCCATTGCACGCCATCCCAATATGCTTTAGTACCGGTTAAAGGCATTGTATGATGAGCAAAAGGGAATGCAACTGGTGTCATTGGCACACGAGGGCCATAATTAACCTTACTAACAAATAAGAAATCACCTATTAATAATGATCTTTCCATAGATCCTGTTGGGATAGTATATGCTTCTATAAAAAATACCCTGATTATCGTAGCAGCAATTACTGCAAACAAAATAGCATCAACCCATTCTCGGCTTCTGGATTTTTTCTTTTTTGGCTTAGTGTCCTTATTCTCCTTTTGCCAGAATTTCCAATTCATATTTTTTTATTATTTAAAATTAAATATATCAGCAATATTATAAAAGCCCTGMTTTTTTTCAAGCCATTCGGCAGCTACTACTGCACCTAATGCAAACCCTGAACGATTATGAGCAGTGTGTTTAAATTCGATCTCATCTACCTCAGAACTATAAACCACTGTATGTGTACCTGGTATATTTTCTATTCTATGCGATTCAATCAGTAATTGTTCTTTCTTTAATACATCATCGAACTCTGTAYCTACAAGTTCATTTACCCATTCACGTTTTCTGTCAACATTCTCGATAATGCCTTCGGCAATAGTCATAGCTGTACCACTTGGTGAATCTAGTTTCTGCGTATGATGTATTTCCTCTACCTGGACCTCGTATGCAGGGAAGTCGTTCATTAACTTCGCCAATACCTTGTTCATGTGAAAGAAGATATTAACCCCAATGCTAAAGTTTGACCCATAAAGAAGTGCATTGTTACGTGTAAGGCACTCATTTTTTACTTCCTGCAATTGGCCATACCATCCCGTAGTACCTACAACAACAGGAACATTTGCATCAAAACAGGTATAAATATTATTTATTGCCGCATCAGGAGCACTAAAATCGATAGCTACATCGGCCTTTCGCAGATTAGCAACCGTTAAGTCATCAAGATTATCAATGCTGATTTTCAAAACTACCTCATGTCCTCTTTCTAAGGCAAAACGTTCAATAATCTGACCCATTTTACCATAGCCTAGTAATGCTATTTTCATTGGTTTTATTCTTTTATTGTTACAAACCAGACTTAAACATAAGACTGAATCATCTAATTTTTTATTTTTTTGCTAAAGGTATTAAAAGCCCTCATATACGAGTTCAAACTTGCGTAAAAATATACTATAATCTGATAGTAAGTTTTATCCCAGGCGTTACATTATTAAAACCATACATGGTATCAGTGTTGATTAGACCAGGAGAAATTTTCATCCCTATATCGTCTACATTAAAATATTTCAGGCGGGCATCTATATAGGCCTCGACTACATTAAGTAGATACAACCCAACGTATGAGAAAATAATTACCTCTTTATTTCTTCTGAAAAGATCCTTTGCAGTAATTAATCCAGCCTCATCCATGTTGTTATATGGGAAATCGGCACTTTTCTCATTATTATTCGCTCTACGATAAATGATTTCATCATAAAAAAGCTTGTAATTCTTACTATTGTCTATAAACGAAATAGTAAGAAGCGTTATCCCTGTATAAAGACCGGCAACTTTTGCCAGCCTATAAACGGTAACCCCATTTCTGATTTGTCCGAGTCCGGGAAGCATAAGTGAACTTAGCGCAGCTCTTCTGCCTGCAATTTTACCAAGATTTACGTAGGCTGGTTTTTTAATTGTATCTACTTTTTGAGCCCTTACAGGTTCTACTACTGGTTTTGCTTTAATCACCAGGGTATCCTTTTTAACAACAGGAGTTTCCTGGGCACGAGCTAACGCTGTCACAAAAAGAAACAAAACCGATAGCAGCAGACTTTTGTACATTACCAATCTAATAATTCCAGAATACGGCTTAGGTCATCCTCAGACATAAATGGGATCTCTATAGCCCCTTTCCCATTTTCACCGACTTTCAGCTTAACTTTAGTGGCAAATTTAGATGCTAGATCTCTCTGTAGTTTTTGATATTCAAATGAAACACTAACAGGCTGTCTGCTTGGTTTTGCTTTTACCTGAACACTATTTATGCTTCTTACTAACTCTTCAACCTTGCGCACCGACAGTCCCTTATCAATGATCTCATCATGAATAAAGAGCTGTTTTTCTGCCTGTTCTACATTTATCAGTGYACGTGCATGTCCCATAGAAATCTTTTGATCTCTTATAGAAACCTGTATTGCTGGTGGCAATTTCAGTAGGCGAAGATAATTGGTTACCGTAGTACGATTTTTACCAACTCTTTCACCTAATTGCTCTTGTTTCAAATTACATTCATCTATCATCTGCTGAAAGCTCAGTGCAATCTCAATTGCATTAAGATTTTCACGCTGAATATTCTCAATAAGAGCCATCTCCAGCATTTGCTGATCATTGGCACTGCGGATATATGCAGGAATTTCGGTTAGGCCTGCTAACTTAGAAGCGCGCAATCTTCTCTCTCCAGAGATCAACTGATATTTACCTCCAGGCTGTTTTCTTACCGTAATTGGCTGTATTAAACCTTGAACCCTGATAGATTCAGAAAGCTCATTTAAAGCAACCTGATCAAATTCAGTACGAGGTTGATACGGGTTAGTTTCAACATCATTAATATTAATATGCCCAATATTATTGTTGTTACCGCCCTCTTGCTTTGTTTCGCTTACCGGGTTCACCCCGTTCTTTGGCGGGTTTACAGCATCTGAGTCATCCAAAAGCGCACTTAACCCTTTACCTAAACCTGTTTTTCGCTGAAAAGATGTCATTAAAAATATTTTTAAATAATTGCTGTAGTTGTATTCTGTACTTCCTTAACCATTCCGTTTTTATGAACAATTTCACGGGCAAGGTTCAGGTAGTTAATTGCGCCTTTACAAGTGGCATCATGCATAATTACTGAAATACCGTAACTTGGGGCCTCACTTAAGCGCGTATTACGCTGAATAATTGTGTCAAAAACCAACTCCTGGAAATGGGTCTTAACCTCTTCTACAACCTGATTTGACAGTCTTAAACGCACATCATACATCGTAAGTAGAATTCCCTCAATTTCCAATTCAGGATTTAAACGGTTTTGAACAATTTTAATTGTGTTCAAAAGTTTCCCTAGTCCTTCAAGTGCAAAATATTCACATTGTACAGGGATAATTACTGAATCAGCAGCTGTAAGTGCATTAATGGTAATTAAACCTAAAGATGGTGAGCAGTCAACAATAATAAAATCATACTGATCTTTAACTTTTTCAAGAACAGCCTTCATCTTATATTCCCTGTTGTTCAGGTTTATCA
>NZ_JBFTNT010000333.1:0-4328 GCF_056397585.1 Pedobacter sp. 05L430
CTGTAAAGGTGGGGTTGCTATATAAACAGCATTTACCTCGGGGTCATTAATTAATTTTTCTGCATTATCGTACCATGCAGGCACATTGTGCCTGGATGCATAATCCCGGGCTTTGGCTACATCTCTTCGCATTACTGCAACAAGAGATGAATTAGGAACTTTATTAAAAGCAGGACCACTTTTTACTTCAGTCACGTCTCCGCAACCTATAATACCCCATTTAATTTCTTTCATAGCTTACTTGCCTCAGTATAACAGTTGGTTTCTGCGGCAATATAAGAATTATCCTATTTTGCTTTCCAAAATTTCAATGTGCTTTCCTATTTCATCCACAAGCTCCTGACTAATGTGATCTGTTGTTTTCCACTGTACCGAATTACTTCCCTTAATGCAATAGATGTGCCCGGTCCTTTCTCCATTAACATATACAATATAATCCCCTTCTTTTGGTATTTCCACTCTTATAGCACTTGGATCGCCCTTAATTTCGAGAGTAAATTCATATGGATTTAAGTCTTTTTGCATAATTAATGTCTTTGTTTTGCTTAAAAACATATAAACAACGTTATTGTTTCCTTATTAAAATACTTTTGTAAAGGAATGCCTAAATTTAAACTGTGATCAGAAAAATAATCCATATTGATATGGATGCATTTTATGCATCAGTTGAACAGCGCGATTTTCCCGAATTCAAAGGGAAACCCATTGCTGTTGGCGGCTCACCTGATGGACGCGGAGTTGTGGCTACAGCAAGTTACGAGGCACGCAAATTTGGCGTTAAATCAGCGATGCCTTCACGACAAGCACTTCAGCTTTGTCCTGAGATCATATTTGTACGACCAAGATTTGATGCTTATAAAGCTGTATCTACACATATCCGAGAGATTTTTAGTCGATATACTGATCTTATCGAACCATTATCTTTAGACGAGGCCTATCTTGATGTAACCCAGGATAAGTTAAATATAGGTTCAGCATTAGAGATAGCTAAACAAATTAAACAGGCCATCAAAGACGAGCTTAACTTAACTGCTTCTGCGGGAGTATCATCTGGTAAATTTGTTGCAAAAATTGCGTCTGATATGAATAAACCAGATGGATTAACGTTCATTGGCCCTTCAAAAATCGAAAGCTTTATGGAAAGGCTTCCTGTTGAGCGTTTTTTTGGCGTTGGTAAAGTCACCGCAAAAAAAATGAAAAGTATGCAGTTGCATACAGGGGCAGATCTTAAACGACTCACTGAACAGGACCTGATTAAATACTTTGGTAAGGTGGGTAAATTCTATTATGCAATTGTAAGGGGTATTGACCACCGCGCCGTTCAGCCAGAAAGGCAAACAAAATCGCTGGCTGTAGAAGATACCTTTGAGCACGATTTAATCACGATTGAAGAAATGTACACTGAATTAAGTAAACTAGCAGATAAACTTGCATTTCGTTTAAACAAGAATCAGCTTAAGGGAAGAACCATTACACTTAAACTAAAATATAGTGATTTTAAACAGATCACCAGGAATCAGTCCTTTCCTAATCCTGTTTCCGATTATCAAATCATAATAGCTACAGCCAAGCTTCTTCTTGAAAATATTGATTTAGTAGATAAAAAGGTAAGATTACTTGGTATATCACTTTCTAATTTCAATGAAATCCAGATTCCCCCCCGCTCCGGTGATCCATATCAACTTCAGCTATTCGACTAGCTAACTTAACTACCTATCAACCTCTTAAGTCCTAATTATACATTTCGTAAACAAAAAACTTCAAGATTTGTTAACTTATTATATAATTAAAAAATCGAGCTATGAAAAAATTAACTTTAACTCTTGTTTTATGTGTCACTGTGTTATTTGGAGCAACTGCTCAGATACAGAAGGGCAACGTAATGATTGGTGCCAATCTATCAAACATTTCTTTCGGATTGGACAAACCAAATGTATTTAGTTTAAAAATAAATCCAAAAGCCGCGTGGTTTGTTCAGGATGGTTTAGCACTTGGTGGCGACGTTTCTTTCGGTCTTGCAACAGCTAAAAATGCAGGTACTGATATTAGCTATGGCATTGGCGCTCTTGGACGCTATTACGGTGCTACCGGAGCTAATGAAGTGGCTAACAACTCCAGGTTCTTTGGTGAAGCTACTGTTGGTGTTTCAGGCGTAAATCCTTCAGTTGGTGGTTCAACAAATGGTTTAGGATTTAGCTTTGGTCCCGGTTGGACTTATTTTGTAACACCTAGTATTGGCTTAGAAGCATTACTTAAATACAATGGTGTTGTTGGCTTCGGAAGCAGTGCTTATGCACACAATCTGGGTCTTGCAGTAGGGTTCCAGATTTATCTGCCAGGAAAAGGCACTGCACGTAAAGTACAAAGAGATATGCAGTAATCATTACTTTTAATCTTTAAAAAAGGAAGGTGTATCACAATGATCGCCCTCCTTTTTTTTTACGTTATCCTCTTATTGTTATTTACGGCAACTAATCTTTGCGGTAATAATTCACTAAAAACCCGCTTTTTCCTTGGTCTCGGCTTAGGTACAGTTCGATTCAGGTATATTAACAACAGGTGTTTCACAGGTGTCTCACTCCTCTGCTGCAGGTCTGTGTCCCTGTTAAACAGGAGTTTAACTGAGGTGAGGTCTGAGTGTTAGTGAAGTGGATAAAAAACCTGAATTATAGAATAGCCATACCGTTTAAAAATAAACTAAGCTGCATTTGCTATGATCATGTAGTTTACATTGCCTCTGCGCTCCAATGTTATTACATAATCAGGGAATTCCACTTATCAGGTTATATGGAACCTGATAAGTGGAATTAGAGATATAAAATTTCTTAACGCAAAAAAGCGCAGACTGTTCGGCAACAGACCACCTACCATGTTCCAGCGAGAACCCTTTTTTGTTTCTGAACTCACCAAACTGTGGAGTTTCTCTACAACTTCAAAACCCAATAAAACACACAATCAACTGTAAATCAATTACATGCCAAAAACAAATGATTTAGGCACCATTATGTAGCCTAGTCTAAACATAACTAACAAGAATTTTTAACTGAAATTTTAAAATAAGTATTATGAAAAAGATCATCTTATCAGCAGCATTTTTAGCATTAGCAGGATTAACTACAGTAAAAGCAAGCGACATTAAAAACCCAGTTAGAGTTGCTGTTCAACAAGATAGCGTTACAAAAGCTCCGGTTGAATTAAAAGACCTTCCTGAGCCAGTTCAAAAAACATTACAGTCTGAACCGGTTAAAGCATGGACGCCAACGGCTGCATTTCTTGTAACTAATCCAGACAAATCTACATATTACCAAGTTGATGTTAAAAAAGAAACAGAAACTGGTTCTTTGAAAATTGACAAAGACGGAAAAATTATCCAATAATATAAAGAACCAAAAATCCCTAAAGTTTAATTAACATCCACAAAGCCAGAGCAATCTGGCTTTGTGGTAAAGTTTGGTTCTACATTACCTCCCCCTACATCTACCCTTTTATATTTATCATTTTGAAAAAGTGATGCTCTTTTCTAAAACAACATCACTTTTTCAAATGTTTCTATTGTACATCAAATCCAACGGCTATGAATAATCAAAATGGAAATGAGGAACAGGTCCCTAAGGAAATTGGTTCTAATTTGACCGGTACAGCTATTCATGCAAAACCTGGACACTTAAGAGATATTCCTATAGATAGGTATATTGAAGAACTCGAGAACAAAGACTTAACTGCCCCCAAAAAAAAGAAAATTCATTGGAACAGTACAAGATTAAAAAAAGAAAACAAGAGCATTCAAAATAAGGGATCAGAAAATTGACTTTGAATAACAAAAACGCACTTGATTAACAAACAAGTGCGTTTTTATATTTTGAAATTGAACAACTGCGTATTTTCACAGTTGATATCAGGTCATTTCTCAGTTAATTTTGAGTTGAATTAAAAAGTGATAAATAAAATTTAACACCATGTATCTCAAAAAAACAAAAAAATCATCTTTAACACGTTATACCATTAGTGTATTAAAAGTTTTGGCATTTATTTTATTTGTATTCTGTTTTTATCAGGCCTGTAAAATAACCACTCCTTAAATAGCCTTTCATTTAAGGGCTAGCGTGCAACTTTTATAAAATCCCAGGGCATTTTAGAAGTAGATTTTTTTTGTTCCTCTACAAGGAATTTAGCAATCTGGTTTAAAAAATTCTCATTTTCGCTTACAGTTTTATCTCCAAGAGCCACTAATTTTTCAATATTTGCCGGACTCGCAGCATCTAACCCTTCTTTAATACTTTCCAAACTACCCGGTTCTATCCTTACATAGTTCTTTTCTTTCCCTACTG
>NZ_JBFTNT010000334.1:0-4321 GCF_056397585.1 Pedobacter sp. 05L430
CCCCAAATCCTGATAGGTGGATAATCTTTTACAACATCTTTCTGAGCACTTTTTAATGCTGAATAAGCTACTGTAATAGACAAAGATAGCGTTGGCATGTAAAAGAACATGTTTACTAATATAACCCAGAAAAAGGTAGTGGGATTGTCTACAAGAGGCAAAGAGAAAAGGCTAACTGCTCCAAGGATGTGTAAAATTCCGTATAGTTTCTCTGCATTAATAAAACGATCGGAAATGATACCCATAAGAGCGGGCATAAAAATAGCCGAAATACCCATGGTAGAGAAGATTGCTCCAAACTCTGAGCCAGACCATCTTTTATTTTGAAACCAATAAACTCCGATAGTAATGAGCCAGGAACCCCATATAAAGAATTGTAAAAAATTCATTAGAGTTAAGCGAAACTTAACATTCATAAATAATAGTTTAGTTGGTTTTTTAAAGTAATGGCTGAATATAGAACTATTTTAAAATTGTTAAGCTGAATTTCTTTTATTTATTTCATCACGAATTCTGGCAGCCTTCTCATAAGCTTCTTCAGTAATCGCATCCTGAAGTTTTTGCTGGAGTTCTTCCATACTCAAAGCTTTGTAGTTAGTGCCTGGAATTGAAGTGCTGATATCTTCTGAGCCCTGTTCTTTTGGAATGCTATCTATATTTTCAAGAAATAGGAAATCATTTCCCTCAATTACAATTCCTGCTGAAGATAAAATGAATTCATAGGTATAGATAGCGGCATTAAAACGAACAGCCAAAGCTATCGCGTCTGAAGTCCGGGCATCTATTTCATGAGTGGTTTCACCATCGGTACAGATCAATTTTGCAAAAAAGACACCTTCTACCAAGTTATAAATCAAAACTTCCTGTATTTCAATGTTATAAGTTTGGGCAAATGTTTTGAACAGGTCATGAGTTAATGGCCTGCTTGGCGTCATTTTTTCAATTTCTATGGCAATAGCCTGTGCCTCAAAGGCGCCAATAATTATAGGCAAACGTCTTCTTCCGTTTACTTCGCCAAGAACCAGGGCATATGCTCCTGATTGGGTTTGGCTATAGGATAAACCAACAATATCGAGTTTTACTTTTTTCATATTAAATAATATCCGGCAAATGCAGATTGCCCTTGCCGGATATTTAATTAACCTTTATGTGCTTTTAATGCTTCTATTAATTTTGGGACAACTTCAAATGCGTCGCCAACAATTCCGTAGTCGGCTACTTTAAAGAAAGGTGCCTCAGGGTCTTTGTTAATTACAACAATAACTTTAGATGAACTAACACCGGCCAAATGCTGTATTGCACCTGAAATACCTATTGCAATATATAAGTTCGGACTGATGGCGATACCTGTCTGACCAACGTGTTCAGAGTGAGGTCTCCAGTCAGCATCAGAAACCGGTTTAGAACAAGCAGTTGCTGCACCAAGAAGATCAGCTAGTTCTTCAATCATACCCCAGTTTTCAGGACCTTTTAACCCTCTTCCCGCCGATACAACAAGTTCTGCATCAGGTAAGGAAACCTTATTGGTTGCTCTTACTATTTCTTTAACGATAGCAGTAAGATCAGTTGCTTTAACTTCCGGATTAAATGCCTCAACGGCTGCATCAACTGCTGATTCTTTAACGCCAAACGCATTTGGATTTAAAGCTATAATTTTAACCGCTGAAGTTAATTCTGTAATTGCAAAAGCTTTACCTGAGAAAGCAGTCTTTTTTACAAGAAACTTACCACCGTCTAATTGAGGTAGTTCTACAGCCCCATCTACTAATCCGGCTTTAAGTTTAACAGCCACACGAGGAGCCAGGCCTTTTCCTGAGAAAGAGTTTGACAACACAACTACGTCTGCATTTTCTTTTTTTGCTGCTTCAGCAATAATTGAGGCATATGCCTGATTTACGAAATTCTTGAGCTGATCATTAGAAACATTTAAAACTTTAGAAGCTCCGTATTTACCTAATGCTTTAAGTTCACTTTCATCAACATTACCAATAGATATAGCGGTTAAACCGCCACCTTGTTTATCTGCAATGGCTTTTGCATAAGATACTGCCTCGAAAACAGATTTCTTAAATTTGCCATCTACTTGTTCTACATATACTAAAACTGACATACGATCTTTATTAAATAATTTTTAAACTCTGAAATAGAACTTCAGTTAGATAACTTTAGCCTCCTGATGTAATAAGTCGATTAATTTAGCGGTCTCTTCAGCAGGAACCAGCTTAACTGCACCACGTGGAGGAGGGGTTTCAAATTGCTGCACTTTAGCAACCTGCTCAATTTCTTTAGCTTCAACAACTACAAGAGGTTTAGTTCTAGCAGACATAATTCCTCTCATGTTAGGTATTTTAGGTTCTGCAGTTCCTTCTGCACAACTTGCAATAAACCTGCCAGTTACAGAAACAACTTCTTTACCACCTTCAATTTCGCGGTCAATTGTTGCAGTTGTTCCATCGTAATCTAATTTTTTAATGATAGAGATAGACGGGATGTCAAGGAATTCGCCAATCATTGCAGCAACCTGAGACCCATTATAGTCTATAGATTCGCGACCGCAAAGGATCATATCAAATTCAGTAGTTTTAGCGTATTCTGCTATCTGATAAGCTGTAAAATAAGCGTCTCTCGGAGTAGCGTTAATTCTGACTGCGTCATCAGCGCCAATAGCAAGTGCTTTTCTTATGGTCGGTTCTGTCTGGCTTTCTCCAACATTTATTACGGTTACCGTTCCTTTACCACCCTCACAAAGTTCAATAGCTCTTGATAAGGCAATCTCATCATAAGGGTTAACAATAAATTGTACACCTGCGGTATTGAATTGTGTATTATCGTTAGTAAAAGTTATTTTTGTTGTTGTGTCGGGCACATTACTGATACAAACTAATATTTTCATATGTATAAATTTGTTTTAAAGGTAATGAAGCTGTTTTAGCTTAAATTGTCTTTTTGCAAATCTAATTAAAAAAGCAGGGATTAAAAATGCAAAGTACCCGATTAACCAAACTATTAAACTTTTTAGAGAGCGAACCTAATGATCCTTTCGTTTTGTATGCCCTTGCAACAGAATATAATTCAGCAAATGACTTTGAAAAAGCATTTGAATACTATCTGAAACTAGTTGCTGAGCATCCTGATTATGTTGGGACTTATTATCATCTTGGAAAGTTGTATGAAAAAACGGGGAAAACTGAAGAGGGAATAAAAATATATCAAAAGGTATGCTTGCAGCCAAAAATAAAAGGGATATGCATGCTTTTTCTGAGTTACAAGGCGCGTATAATTCTGCAGCAGGTTTAGATTATGAAGATGATTAATTACTAACAGATTGAGCAGTAAGAAGCAACTTTTGTTTATCAGAAATGTGATGCTGTTCACGTTTACTGCTTTTGGGGGTGCGCAAGCGCATCTGGCTTTATTGCTTAAGTATTTTGTAAAGGATGCCAAATACATCACAGAAGAAGAATTGCTGGAGCTGAATGCCTTGGCGCAGGTATTGCCAGGACCCGCATCAACTCAAACGCTTGTTGGCATTGCATATAAAGTAGGAGGGTTAAAACTTTCTTTAATAACATTTTTAATCTGGATTTTTCCCTCTGCTGCTGTTATGACTTTTGCAGCCATTAGCTATGCAAAGGTTGATCACAAAGAAAAGTTTGTAGAGATATTGGAATATATACAACCGATAGCTTTGGGTATTGTTGCTTTTGGGGCATATAATCTTTCAAGAAGGGTGCTGGTTTCGCAGTTGTCTGTATTTCTGGCTATTTCAGCTATAATTTCTACCCTTGTATTGAGGAATGCCTATGTATTTCCTATTGCAATTTTAATAGGAGGTATGATTTCATCTGCTTTAGATGCTCCAAAAGAGGAAAGTGAGATTCGAGTAAAGCTATTCTCAAATATAAATCCCAAAAAACTGATCTATTTTGTAGGGGTATTATTATTTCTGGCCTTATTAGGGGCCATTATTAACCGTACTTCGCCTTTTAGCTTGCCTATCAGGTTGTTCGAGAACTTTTACCGCAATGGTATCTTTATTTTTGGTGGTGGACAAGTGCTGGTCCCACTTATGTTTACTGAATTTGTGCAAATGAAGCATTACCTTCATTCTTCAGGGTTTCTATCTGGCTTTGCATTGCAACAAGCCTTACCGGGTCCTACATTCTCATTTACAAGCTATGTTGGCGCACTAAGTATGAGAAACTTTGGTTATGGAGTAACTGGCCAGATAACGGGAGGGATAGTAGCCGTTTTAGGTATCAATTTGCCTGGATTGATTTTGGTGTTATTTATTGTTCCCTTTTGGGAAGATCTTAAAAAG
>NZ_JBFTNT010000335.1:0-4280 GCF_056397585.1 Pedobacter sp. 05L430
CACAATGACTTCTCCACCTCCCCCGTTGCTGGTTTTTTCAGCAGCGGGCTCGTCGGCCGACTGTATTTTCTTTGAAACCAAAATAGATTCTACATCATTCGCAGTTAAAGAGCTATACTTCTCTAACTGACTAATCAGTTGACCATACTTCTTTTCAAAAACCTTAAGTTCCTGTTCGTCACCTAATACCTTTACTTCGTTTCCTCTTGCCACAATCTTTAATTTTGGAAAAGCACTTTTAACCAGCTCATAATGCTCGTTATTAGCACCCCAAAATTGTACCGGATCTACCGATTCTAATGTTAATTTTAGTTCGTTCAAAATATTGTTTTTTAGATTGGAGTGTATATTTTGATTTAAAAGTTGAATATTTGTACGCGTTTTACCACCTACGCAAGATTAAGAATAAATATTCAATTTTTAATGGCCATTATTACTTTAACAACAGATTTAGGTTCTAAAGATTTCTATCAGGCTGCCCTTAAGGGTAGTATCCTGAGTATCCTGCCTACAGCTAACATTGTTGACGTAACTCATGAAGTGCCATCTTTTAATATTTCCCACGCTGCATTCGTTTTAAAGAACGTATACCCTTACTTCCCCAAGGGCACGGTTCACCTTATTGGTATTGATTCTGTATTTAGCGAAAACACAAAATATATTGCACTAAGACATAAAGATCATTTCTTTGTAGGTGCCGATAACGGAATTTTCTCATTACTTTTTAACGAGAAGCCCGAAGAGATTGTGGAGTTAAATATTATGCAGGACCTCAAATATCTTCACTTTCCCCTGGTTGATATTTTTGTTAAAGCTGCAACGCAGCTTGCCAAAGGTGCGAAGCTTAGGGACATCGGTGTACCAACAGAAAGTATTGAAGAAAGAATGTTGTTAAATCCGGTTATTGAACGCGACATCATTAGGGGCAGCGTAATCTATATTGACACCTTCTGCAATGTTATAACCAACATCACAAAAGATCTTTTTACAAAAATTCAGCGTAACCGCGACTTCACCTTGTATTTCAGAAAAAGTGAAACCATTACGCAGTTGAGCTGGCATTATAATGAAGTGCCTGAAGGTGAAAAATTGTGCCTGTTTGGAATCAGTAACCATCTTGAAATTGCCATTAACAAAGGAAAGGCCAGCGGATTATTAGGTTTACACCTTAACGACATTATCAGAATCGAATTTCATCCTTAAAAATGCATTTCCCATCAGGCATGGAGTTTGCTTGTCCCTTAAAAACATTTAAACATGATCAAAAACGTATTGTTTATTATTTTCTTTATTAACACATCATTACAAGCCGCAACATTTCAGACGGATACAAGTGCTTATCAAACACAAAGACTAAAAGTAAATGCGCTCCTTAAAGAAAGAAGTGCCAAATTTGGCCAGTACGATCAAAGCTTGGATACCAAAACAGGAATATTTGGCCTGCAAACTAAAGGTGATATAAAAAATTCAAATGAAATACTGCGTCAGATAGTTTTAAATGACAACAATGTCTTTAAAGAGCTTAAAATACTCATGGACTACAAAGATGAAGAAGTTAAGCGTGTTAAAAATGAAGCCAGCAGTACCAACGATAGAATCGAGAACTACAAAACATCAATAAAAAAGCTACAAGATCAGAACCTGCAGCTAAAAAAAGATTTTGCTGCTGCAAATAAAGAAAAACAAATCACGAATTATATAGTTATGTTTCTGGCGCTTACTTTATTTGTAGCGTGTTATTTATTCTACAAAAAACTTAAAAAAGCATGATGAAAAAAGTCTTTAAAATTCTTGTAAAAATAAATAAAGCAATTTTGCCAAGTCTGTATAAAAAAGACCCGTTAAAACTAACTACGTTTCAAAAGGCAATATTAGGCTATAAGTACTGGGTTTTAACCCAGTCGCTTAATTAAAGTAATTGGTTAATAGCCCTACCAGAAATTTCGGTTCAACCCAGGTTGATTTTGGAGGCATTACCCCATTCACATCTGCCACCGAAATGACCTGATCTATCGAGACAGGAAACAAGGTAAAAGCCAACACATAAAGGCCATTATCAACCTTAAGCTGGAGTTCAGAAATGGCAGTTCCCCCACCCTCAAAAGTAATTCGGGCATCAGTCCTGGGATCTTTTATATTTAATATAGGGGCAAGAATATGATTCTGTAGAATACTCACATCAAGCGCATTAACAGGGTCATTTTCATCATAGATTTCTTTCTTTGGCTCAAGCACATACCATTTTTCATCAAAATACATCCCAATCTTATGTAATTGATTCGGTTTAACAACATCTGGCGACTCCTGTACTAAAAACGACTGTTTTAACAACCCAATCAATAATTGAGGCTCCAGGTCACCAAGATCTCTAACCAGTCTGTTAAATTCCAGTATTTTAACCTCTCTGGTATTCATATAAACTGAGGTAAAATAGTTATACCCTTCAGTTCCGGTATGACGTTCTTTATTTAAAGCTTGCTTATGCAAACCCATCTTTGCCATTGATGCTGCTCTATGGTGGCCATCAGCAATGTATACAAAGGGAATATCATAAAAGGCAGTAACCAGGTCATTCAGATCCGGATTATCAGTAACAGCCCATACCTGATGTGTCGTACCATCCGCAAATGTAAAATCAAGGTCAGCTTTAAGCCCGGTGTATTTGTCTGTAATGGAATCAATAATCTGATCAGGGTGGTAGGTAATTAATACAGGGTTAGCATCTAGTCCGGTTTGCTGCAGATAATCTGCCAGAAGCCTCTCCCTGCGCTCTACGGTCGACTCATGCTTCTTTATCCTCCCCTCCAAATAATCTTTAATATGAGTAAGTGTCCAAATGCCTGTTTGCACCAGATCATTGTGTTTTACTCGGTAAATGTAAATAGCAGGTTTATCCTGCTTAATAAGAAATTGATGTTCAAGGAACCCTTCAAGATTCTCACTGATCTTTTTATAAACCAGCTCCTCCCTTGTTCCCCTTAGATATGGATTATCGAGTTCAGGATTAATCAGATGAAGAAAAGTACACCTGTTTTCTGAAGCAATTAGCCTTGCCTGACCCGTGCTATAATTCTCAAGCGGCCTGGTTACAACCAGCGATTGCAAATCCACTGCAGGTTTAAGCGCGCAGAAAGGCTTTATAAGAGGCATACTTGATTATGAATAATGGTCAAAGCTATATAAAAAAATAGCTTTGACCACTAATCTTACTTATTAAAATGCTCAATAATCAATGAAGCAAGTTCAACACCTATACGTTCCTGCGCTTCATTTGTAGCAGCTCCAATATGAGGGGTTAAAGAGATTTTAGCATGTTGTAAAATAGAAGCTCTTGGTGTAGGTTCGTCATCAAACACATCTAAACCAGCGAAAGATACTTTACCACTGTCTAAAGCAGCAACTAATGCCTCCTCGTCAATGGTACCGCCTCTTGAGCAGTTCACCACACCAACACCTTGTTTCATTTTAGCAAACTCTTCTGCACCTAAAATAGGTTTATCTGCGAATGGAGTATGTAAACTAATGAAATCACTGTTTGCAATTACCTCATCCAATGATACTGTTTTGAAAGGGATCTCAACAGAAACACCACCCTGGAAAGTCAATGGCAAAGTACCT
This sequence comes from Pedobacter sp. 05L430, assembly GCF_056397585.1. Lineage (NCBI taxonomy): Bacteria > Pseudomonadati > Bacteroidota > Sphingobacteriia > Sphingobacteriales > Sphingobacteriaceae > Pedobacter > Pedobacter sp. 05L430. Next base: position 3,619 of record NZ_JBFTNT010000335.1, read on the forward strand.
TCAGCAGGGTAAAGGTCATAAGCCAATACGTTCATACCTAACCTAAGAGCAACCTTAGCAGTTTCACGGCCAATACGACCGAAACCGATGATCCCCATGGTTTTACCTTGAAGCTCAACACCACCAGCATATGCTTTTTTCAAAGCATTGAATTTAGTAGCTCCTTCAACAGGCATTTTTCTGTTTGAATCCTGTAAGAAACGAATACCGGTAAACAAATGTGCAAATACCAGTTCAGCAACAGATAACGAAGAAGCTGCAGGTGTATTTACCACTGCAACACCCTTGCTGCGGGCATATTCAACATCAATGTTATCCATACCTACACCGCCTCTGCCAATCAGTTTAATGTTAGGTACCTGATCAATCAATTCTTTACGTAATTTGGTGGCACTTCTAACTGTAATACCATCATAGTTTTTTAAAGCTTCAACCAATTGATCCTGAGGAACAGTTTCAGTATCAACAACAAAACCCGCTTTTTCTAATAACGCTTTACCGATAGGATCTATCCCATCGTTTGCAAGTATCTTAATCATTAATTTTTATTTTAATTGGTGTGTTTTTCAGCAAAATTCTGCATTAATTCAACTAGTGCATGAACACTTGTAATTGGAAGCGCGTTGTATATAGAGGCTCTAAAACCACCAACACTTCTATGT
>NZ_JBFTNT010000336.1:0-4261 GCF_056397585.1 Pedobacter sp. 05L430
ACGATATTAAGGTTACTGGTATCTACATTTTTATCATCATGATAAAGCAATTCCTTAATCGGATTGATGATTAAAGTAAGAGGAGTTCTGAATTCATGAGAAATATTGGTAAAAAAAGAAAGTTTTTTCTCATTGAGTTCCTTTTCTTTTTCACTTTCGATATTGGCTACCTTTATTTTATACTTCAGGTCTTCCTGTTTATTTCTGTACAGTATATATGCGTAAATGGCCAGGCAAACTGCTGCCGCATATAAAAGATACGCCCACCAGGTCCAGTACCATGGCGGACTGATATGGATAACCAGAATCCTTCCCTTATTGTTCCATACACCATCATTATTAGACGCTCTTATCCAAAGTTTATACGTTCCCGGATTTAAGTTTGTATAAGTTGCCTTACGTTGTGAACCAACATAATTCCATTTCTTATCAAAGCCTATTAATATATATGCATATTTATTTTTTTCTGGATACCTGTAATTTAGGCCCACAAATTCAAATGAGAAAACACTTTGCTCATAGTCAAGAGTCAGTTCCTTTACGATATTCAGGTTTTCTTTTAAAGGCCCTTTGGAGGTTGGGAGAACAGATTTATTGAACAATTGAAAATCAGTAAAATATACTGGTGGTATGGTTTTATTTGAATGGATAGCCAAGGGATCAAATTTGATAATTCCCCTACTTCCGGCCAGATGTATGTTTTGCCCATCATTAAACATAACCGAATTCACGTAAACCCCATCAGCCTCATCGAAATTCCTAACTGATATATGCTTAGGATCAAATGTTGATATTCCACTTTCAGTAGTTACCCACATATTTCCTTCAGCATCTTCAGTAATTCCTCTGAATACATTATTGGAAAAACCATCCTTTTTCGAATATGTAACAAAACGTTTCTCTTTAGCTACATATTTGTTTAATCCATCTGGTGTAGAGATCCAAATGTTATCATTGGAGTCCTGATAAAGGCTTCTGATAATGTTGCTACTGATTCCAGTACCTGAGCGTTCTGAAGACCGGATCACCTGAAAGCGTTCTGAGTTTCTGTCAAAACGGTTTAGTCCGCCCCCATATGTTCCAATCCAAATATCACCTCTTTTGTCCTTTAACAAGGAATAAAGGTGGTTATTGCTTAAGGAATACCTGTCGTCCTTTTTGTTATAATAATGCTTAAAAGTATTGTTATTGCTATTGTAAACTTTAAGCCCCGCATCGGTTGCAAGGTAGTAGATGCCGGGGTCAACCTCAAGGATATCCCGAAAAACATCTTCGTTAAAAAGACTGCCCAAAGCGGAGTGATGATTATGGTGAACAAATAAGTTGCGCTCCTGATCGTAGCTATCAAATCCATTTTCGGTCAAAATCCATAAAACCCCCTTGCTATCAAAATAAAGCTTACTTATGTCATTGCTCTTTAAGCTAGTTGTTTGTACATTTTTTTTAAAGCCAGACATCTTTCCAGATTTATAGTCTAGCGTAAACAGTCCCTTGCTGGTACCAATCCAAAGCGTATTACTTTTACTTGCCAGGCTATTCACTTCGCAATTCTCCAGCTTAAGATCTGTCAAATCAAACTTATATTGCTGACGATCAATCTTCAAAACACCATTCCTGCCGTTAATCCAAATGATACCATTACGATCTATGTAGGAATCTCCAAAAGCATAGTTTATCACATTTTTAATAGGCTCCCATTTAGAATTCTGAGTATTCAACCAATAGAACCCATTACTTGCTCCAACAATGAGCGTGTTTTTTTGTATTGGCAAGATACTGTAGACACCATTACTGGCCCTATCTGGCAACAGAACTGACTTGAAATTGTTTTTTTCCGGATCGAACTTAAACAGACCACTCCAGTAAGTACCAATCCAAATTATACCATTTTCATCATATGCAAGTGACCAGATGTCGTTTGGATTTTTAAGTCCGGGTAACTGCGTCTGCTGAAAATTGGTGAAACGCTTTGTGTGCTTATTAAACTTATTCAGTCCACCACTCCAGTTTCCAAGCCATAAGCTTCCGTGTTTGTCTTCGACAATAGCGTTAACTGATTTCCCAACCATAGCACCTGGTATACCCGGATTGGGCTGATAAGTGGTGAAGGATCTGGTTTGTTCATGAAATCTATTAAACCCATCATCTGTTCCAACCCATATGGTTCCCTCACGATCACAAAGTATCGACCATATTTTATCATTACTGATCGAAGAACCTACTTTTTCATCATGATGAAAGCCCTGAAACTTTTCAGTAAGTGGGTCCAGTAAATTTAAGCCATCCATTGTCCCAACCCATAACCTACCTTGATGATCCTCTACTATTGTGCTAACATAATTATTGCTGATAGAAGTATGATCTCCTTCCGCATGGTAAAATACTTTAAATGTATAACCATCAAAACGACACAAGCCGTTTTCAGTACCTATCCAAATAAAACCTCTTCGATCCTTAAGAGTGGCTGTCGTATTTTTAGAAGGCAGTCCATCTGCAATAGTATATGTTTTAAATGCATAGCTTCGATACAAAGATTGTTCATTGTTCCCCTCTGAACTTAGCTGTGCTTGAACAGGCAGAGACTGAACTTCCATCCATATTAAAACAATAAAAAAATAAAGTAAACGCATGATGAACCTATGGATAGTAGGGTATAGTTGAGACGGAAATTATCCTCGAAGATAACATTTAGCCATCAATTTCAACAACCATCATGAATTTTTCGCTCATACGACCCATATGAGCGAAAAATTTTGTTTAGTATTTTCCTGCGCTAAGTTTACTTTCAGGCAAAACGTATTTCCTGTTAACTTTATCCAATACAACATAAAGAGAATCATTATTCTCATTTAATCCTTCCAGGATAACTTTGTTTCCATCAGTGGTATGGTAATTCAATGTCAACCTGGCCCGATTTGAACTCCGCTCAGGACGAGCAAATTCACGGTCTCTTCTGGTAGACCAGGCGCGTTTATCGATCATCCTGTTTTCATCACCTATATTCTTCCATGCCACTTTACTGATCCAGTTATCTGTTTTACCGCTTTCCTTCTCGTCGGAGCCACCCCTTCTGCCTCGTCCACCTCTAGATGCAAGGGCATTTTTATCCTGTAGATAAAGTACATGTTCTACAGTATCAGCATAGTAATGAAAAGCACGCTGTCCGCCTGCGGTACCGGCAATTTCGAATGTACGTTGTATATCGCGCATTGGACTGCCACCACCATTGGACGGGTCAACTACTACTGGTTTATTAATCCTGAATGTCAGCGTGGTCCATTTTTCAAAGGTGGCTTCCTTCCATCGTACACTATCTAATGGGGAATACGGAATCTCCTGTCCATTTATTTTAAACACCGTAACATTATAATTGCCCCTTAGTGTTTTCACCCCTGCTGTTGATGGCTGTTTATAAGGATCATACTTAAAATTAATCACTTCGGTATAAGTCAGAATTACAAAGAAGATAAGGATGGTAAGTCCTTTTAATGCAAACCTGGTATATTTATATATCGGCTTACGGTAATCCGGATAGTAAAATTGTGGTACGGTATAGCGTTCAAGAATCAGCAGGTTGTATAATCTTGGCACATCTGCAGCAATGACTAAAGTGCCCAGCAAAACAAAATAGAAGGCATATACATGCACTCCACCATCATAAGCATAGTTCACAAAAGTGATATCGCCCAATGCACCAATAAGTAATACAGCACCATAGGTAGCTGTCTTTCTGAAGAGCAATAAGGCTCCGGCAGCAAGTTCTACTATACCACCAAATACCTGATACCAGGGTACTATACCTACGGAAAGCCAGTAGATTTTTTGTGCGGTAAAGTCGCCAAAATCTGTATTCAGGAGGCCCAGTGAAGGAAACGGCATTTGAGTTGGGAACAATTTTGTAAAACCAAAACCAATAATCCCTATAGCTGCCCTAAAACGTACAACTACGGTTAGCCAGTAATATAATACATTGTAAGACTGCCTTTTTCGGTCGAGCAAACTCCACACCAGCCCTACTACTACTGCTATAGCCAATGCATTTCCCCATGAACTGTAGTCGCTAAGCCAGCTTCTTTTTCTCTGAACATTACTTTCATTGCGTTGTGATCTCTCTTTATCTGAATCAATCTTTGATGATTCAGCACCTTTTGCCCGCGTTAAGGAGTCGCTGCGACGCTGTTTTTGAGGACTGGCAGCTTCTTGTCCTTCCCCATCAGCAATGTTTGGCCGTCCTGAACCACCAAATAGCACAGGGGGTGTA
>NZ_JBFTNT010000337.1:0-4250 GCF_056397585.1 Pedobacter sp. 05L430
ACACTATTAATTTGCCCTAGATCATCTGAACAAAGCATAAAACAAATTGTTGCTGATGTAAAATCGAAATTCGGCACAAAATATATTTAACCCCATTTAATTATCTTTTAACACATCCGGATCGGGCCAGACCTTAATCCGGATGTGTCGTTTTATTTACGTCCAATTTTACTGTTGCAATGTCTAAATTTTTATATGGAATTGATTTCGGCACAACCAATTCAGCCCTATCAATTTTTGATGAAGAGAAAAAGGAAATCATAAAAACAATTATTGTTCCTTCAATACTCTATTTCCAAAGCGAGCAAAGTACTACAGAGCCCTTAAAATATGTGGTGGGCGACCAGGCTATAGCTCAATACATAAAGGATGGAATGAAAGGGAGATTCATGAAATCTATAAAACGTATTCTTCCAAGAAGCAGTTTTATAGAAACCAGAATTCATAACAAAAAATTTAACGCCTCAGACCTTGTTACCCTGATATTAAAGGAATTAAAGGACAAAGCCGATGAGGTTATTGGTTATGATTGTAAAAAGGCCATTATCGGTCGCCCTGTCTTTTTTGACGATGACAATACCACAAAAGATGCACTTGCACAAAAAAGACTTAACAAAGCAGCAGAAAACGCCGGTTTTGAAGAAGTAAGATTCCAGTTTGAACCCATAGGTGCTGCTTTTGCATATGAAAAGACAATATCTAAAAAGGAAAAAGTACTTGTAGCGGATTTAGGTGGTGGAACAACTGATTTTACCTATCTGGAGCTTGACCCGGCGAAGGTTGGTAGTAAAGATAGAAGAAAGGATATAATTGCAACTGGGGGTATTTATATTGGGGGCGACAGCTTTGATTCTGCATTTATGTGGGACAAAGGAACACCTCATTTTGGAAAACACACGCTATACGAAGCTGCACCAGGAAAAATGCTTACAGTCCCGGTTTCTTTATTTGCGAATATATGCTCCTGGGAACAAATGAACTTTTTTAATGGAATTAAGATTAAAAATGATCTTCAAAACTATTATCATTACTCTAAGCAGGATAGAAAATTCAAAAATCTGATTACACTTACCGACAATAATCTAGGATATTCTCTTTTTCAATCAGTTGAAAAAACAAAAGTGGAATTATCGTCACTTCCTGTTTCGCAGTTTCAGTATTCAAAAATGGATATTGAAATTAACGATGAAGTATCCATTGATCAGTATAATGGCATTATTCAAAAAGATGTTAAAAAGATAAGTGCTTACTTAGATGATTTTCTATTAAATCATCAGATCGCTGTAAATGATATCGATAGCCTTTTCCTTACTGGAGGTACATCTATGGTTGCTGCAATCAAGGACCTCTTTAAAACAAAATTCCCAAATACACCAGTGCATTCGGGAGATAATTTTATTAGTGTAGCTAAAGGACTTGCCTATAGCGGATATTTATTTGAGGAATGATAAGTTAAACTTATCATTCCAACTATTACGAACGTTGTCTTATCGCTTCGTACAGGATAATACCTGCAGAAACAGATACGTTTAATGAACTGATTTCGCCAAGCATTGGGATTTTAGCCAGGTGGTTGGCCATTCTCATAATTTCGTTCGAAATACCTTCATCCTCTGCTCCCATAACGATGGCTGTTGGGGCTGTATAATCCGGAGCGTATATTAAATCATTGGTCTTTTCAGTACAAGCAACAATCTGTAAACCGCATTCCTGTAAAAACAATGCCGTTTTTTGAAGATTTGGATGTCTGCATACCGGTATACTAAACAAAGCTCCTGCCGAAGTCTTAATGGCATCAGCGTTGATCTGTGCAGAATTTTTAGTAGGCACAATTATAGCATGTACTCCTGCACAGGCAGCAGTTCTGGCTATTGCACCCATATTTCTTACATCCGTAATTCCATCAAGAATCAAAACTAAAGGTGTTTCTCCCTTTTCGTAAACTAATGGGATGATATCTTCAATTTTTTGAAAGGTAATGGATGAAATTACAGCAATTACTCCCTGATGATTCTTTKGGGTCATCCGGTTCAATTTCTCTACCGGAACATTATGCACCGGCGCATCAACCTCCTTTAACAGCTGTTTTAACTCCAAGATAATTTCGCCAGTTAAACTACGTTGTATGTAAATACTCTCTATATCTTTACCAGCCTTAATAGCCTCTATTACTGCACGTATACCAAATACGAACTCATTATTTTCTTTAGGTCTGGCAGACCTTCTTGAGTTTTCCATTTCCTTTAAATTGAAGCGCAAAAATAGCTCAAAAATTGCGATTAATTTAACCTAATTTTTAAGTGCGAGTGTTTTGCTTATCAACATCTTGCTGTTAGGAAATTGTTCGAATTCACGAAAGTCATGTTAAGACGAATGAATTTAAGTTGTGGGAATGTTCATAAAGATTTTAAGAAGAGACCTAATTTTTGTCTATTTTTGTATTCATGAGCAGCGATAACGGAACACAAGGACAAGACAAGGCAAACTTTACAGCGCGGAAAAATAGATTAAGTAATTCTATGACCACGATGGGAAAGATCCCGCCTCAGGCAATTGACCTTGAAGAAGCTGTCCTTGGTGCATTAATGCTCGAAAAAGATGCCCTATCTACCGTAATTGACATTCTAAAACCCGAAGTATTTTATCATGAAGGGCATAAAAAAATCTTTGAAGCAATTCAGGGGCTTTTTCAGAAATCCAAACCAGTAGATATTTTAACCGTTACCTCTGAATTGAGAACGCTCGGACAATTAGAAATGATTGGGGGCGCTTATTATATCACTAACCTGACAAATAGAGTAGCTTCAGCAGCGAACATAGAATTCCATGCCCGTATCATTTCCCAAAAATATATTCAGCGGGAATTGATCAGGATCTCTTCAGAGATTATTCAGAATGCGTACGAGGACACCACAGATATATTCGATTTGCTGGATCATGCAGAAAAGAACTTATTTGATATTGCTCAGAACAATTTAAGAAGAGATACACAAAAGATGGATGAGATTGTAAAACAATCTTTAGCCACCTTAGAAGCGCTTCGTGGTAAAAGCGATGGGTTAACAGGTGTTCCATCCGGCTTTACTGATCTTGATCGTATTACAGGTGGATGGCAACCTTCAGATTTAGTAATCATTGCAGCTCGTCCGGCGATGGGTAAAACAGCATTCGTTCTAACCTGTGCACGTAATGCAGCTGTAGAATTTAAAAGACCCGTTGTAGTGTTCTCATTAGAGATGTCGTCTGTTCAATTGGTAAATCGTTTGATTTCAGGAGAAACCGAGATTGAGCAGGAAAAAATCAGAAAAGGAAATCTGGCAGAATGGGAATGGCAACAGCTACATAGTAAAATAGGAACCTTAACAGAGGCTCCACTATTAATAGACGATACCCCTGCCCTTAACATCTTTGAATTCAGAGCAAAATGCAGAAGGCTTAAATCTCAATATGACCTGCAATTAATCATCATCGATTATTTGCAGTTGATGCATGGTAAGGGAGAAGGACAAAGCGGCGGTGGTAACAGGGAGCAGGAAATTGGTAGTATATCAAGAGCGCTTAAATCTGTTGCCAAAGAACTAAATGTACCTGTACTTGCACTATCGCAGTTAAGTCGTGCCGTAGAGAGCAGACCTGGTGTTAACGGAAAACGACCAATGCTATCGGATTTACGTGAATCTGGATCTATCGAGCAGGATGCGGATATGGTACTATTCTTATACAGACCAGAATATTATGGTATTACCGAAGATGAGCAGGGACGCTCCCAAGCTGGTATTGGTGAGGTAATTATTGCAAAACACCGTAACGGTGAAACCGGAATTGTACCGCTACGCTTTATTGGTAAGTATGTGAAATTTGCGGATTTGGAAGAAAGCTTCTCTGCACCTACTTCATTCTCTATGGACAGTCCTGGTGCAGGTATGCATCCTTCGCAAGATTTTGACAGACCCACCGGAAATGTAATCATTAAACCATCGCGCATGGATGACATGCATGATGAAGATGCTCCGTTCTAATCAGCCAATGGAGCTATAAAAAGTAGCCTAACAATATACCACCCAAAACAATAAAAGGCGGGCTTATTTTAGTGRAATTCAGAATAAGAAATGTTACTATTAAAACCGTTATTGCTGTAAAGTCCATACCAATTGGCTTTACAAGGAGAATAAATGCAGCAATAATAAAACCCACGCTTACAGCATTTATCCCGGATAACGAATATTTAATACGTGCTATCTTTTTAAGAT
>NZ_JBFTNT010000338.1:0-4224 GCF_056397585.1 Pedobacter sp. 05L430
GTATAACAAAGCTTTGGATGATTACCAGGTTGTCTTCTTTTCTAACATGAGAACACCCCTAGTATAGTCAAAGATGCTTTTAAGAAAACATTCAACTTATATTTTGCTAAACGAACTTACAGAATAACCCTATATTAAGAACATAATGAAAACACAGTTGGAAATACCCTTTCAATAGTACGGCAATAGTATGTTAATAACATACTTTACTTGTACTTATATTGTGGTTATCATATTTTCATTATTAGTGTGGTAATAACCGCATGTCAGGTGTAGTATTATCTTTCTTAATTCCAATGAGTAGAGCAGCGCGAATTTTCAGGGTCACAGTTTATGTAGCCTCAAAACGATATAATGGATAATGAAAAAGCCGCTTGAACTTAATCAAGCGGCTTTTTTATTCGTTTAAACGAACCTTTTGGTTTTTGATTACAAACCGAAATTATATGCTAATCTAAGTCCGATGAAAGAACTTGTAGTTGAATTGGCTGACCATCCTTCATAACGTCCACCTAATTCGATAGCACCGCCATCAGAAACAGGAAACTCTATACCAATGCCAGGAGAATAAGCAAAAGCAGTTTTTCCACCTGATTCAGTAGAGAAAGCAGCACCAAGCTCACCACCTATATAAAAATTCTCAGCCACAAAGTATCTTGCACCTGCTTTAACAGGAATTGAACCATAACTACCGCCACCAAATTCATCCTTAGCCTTAAAACTCAAATAGCCTGCGCTACCTGTTAAATTTAAATTAGTTGCTACTGGATGTTGATACAATAGTGAACCACCATAACCTAATTTATAAACATCACCAAAGTCACCCATTGGAAATGCAAACTCAGCTCCAATACCTAACTTTGGACCTGTCATAGCAACATCTTTTTGAGCCTYAACGCTCGAGAATGCAAAAAGACCTGCAATTGCTGTTAGTAAAAATACTTTTTTCATTTCTGTTTAATTTAAATTGTGTAATTATAATCCTTAGATACAAAAACTTGGCCAATCGTTACAAAAAATAAAACTCTACAGTAAATAATTATTAACAAACGCACAATTGACTTATTTTATTGAGAAGTCAGTTTTCTAAAAATCTCTTCAAGAGACGAAGATTGGTGTTGCTTTTTAAGTTCATTGATTTCGGCATTTGCTACAATCTTTCCTTTATTGAGGATGATGACCTCGTCGCAAACTGCCTCTACTTCTTGCATAATATGTGTTGATAGGATAACCGTTTTGTCCTTTCCCAGCTTCTTAATCAGTTCCCGAATGTCGGTAAGCTGATTTGGATCTAAACCTGATGTAGGTTCATCAAGTATTAAGATCTCGGGATTATGAATAATTGCCTGAGCCAATCCTACCCTCTGCTTGTAGCCTTTAGAAAGCATATTTATTTTTTTGTGCTGCTCGGCCCCTAAGCCAACGGCATCTATTGTCTCCTTAACTTTTTGCTCGGGGTGCTGAAGCTTATAGGTATTGGCAACAAACAATAAAAACTCTTTTACATACATATCTGTATATAAAGGCGTGTTTTCTGGCAGGTAACCAATAATACGTCTAACATCCAAACTCTGGGTTTGCGAATCGAAGCCGCACAACTCAGCGGAGCCGGAGGTTGGCTTCAGATAACCGGTAAGCATGCGCATCGTGGTAGATTTTCCGGCACCGTTTGGCCCAAGGAAACCTAATATCTTTCCGGGTTTAACCTCAAAACTAACTTCATCGACAGCCTTTTGCTTATCGTAATACTTAGACAAATACTGTACTTTGATGCTCAATTTATTTAATTTTTAGGTTTACCGGAGTGCTCATTTTCAAAAGTAGAAAAAACACCACTGCATTCATGAAAACCATTAAAATATTTTATCTAAGTTTGCATCATTATGGCAAAAAACACTAACGACGAGCAATTTAAAAATGTAATATCACACGCCAAGGAATATGGTTTTGTATTCCAAAGCAGCGAAATATATGATGGACTAAGTGCTGTATACGATTACGGGCAGTTAGGGGCAGAATTAAAAAACAACATCAAAACTTATTGGTGGAAAGCCATGGTACAAATGCATGAAAATATTGTAGGCATTGATTCTGCAATATTTATGCATCCAAAAATATGGAAAGCAAGTGGTCACGTTGACGGATTTAACGATCCTATGATCGATAATAAAGATTCGAAAAAACGCTACCGTGCTGATCAGTTATTAGAAGATAAAATTGCACGTTACGAAAAAGACGGCAAAACAGATAAAGCTGCAAAGCTACAAGCTGATATGGATGAGGCTTTAAAATCTGAAAACCTACAGCAATTAAAAACATTAATTGAAGAACACGAAATAGCATGCCCGGTAAGCGGCACAAAAAACTGGACAGAAGTACGTCAGTTTAACCTGATGTTTAGTACCCAGTTTGGTGCTATGGCCGAGGGGGCAGAAGAAATATACTTACGTCCTGAAACTGCTCAGGGTATTTTTGTAAACTTCCTTAATGTTCAGAAATCGGGAAGGATGAAAATTCCTTTTGGTATTGCACAGATAGGAAAAGCTTTTAGAAACGAGGTAATTGCCCGTCAGTTCATTATGCGTATGCGTGAGTTTGAACAAATGGAAATGCAGTTCTTTGTACGCCCGGGTGAAGACAAAAAATGGTTTGCATACTGGAAAGAGGCTCGTTTAAAATGGCATTTGGCTTTAGGCACCTCTGCCGAAAAATACAGATACCACGATCATGTTAAACTTGCTCACTATGCGAATGCAGCTACCGATATTGAATTTGAATTCCCGTTTGGGTTTAAAGAAGTAGAAGGTATTCATAGCCGTACAGATTTCGATCTTTCTCAGCACCAGGAATTCTCTGGCAAGAAAATGCAATATTTCGACAATGATCTTAATGAAGAGGGAAAACCATATGGCAACTATGTACCTTATGTGATAGAAACTTCTATAGGTTTAGATCGTATGTTCCTTTTAACCATGATCAATGCTTTTGAAGAGCAGGACCTTAGTGATGGAGAAAAACAAGATAGCAGGACGTTATTGCGTTTACACCCTTGCCTTGCTCCTGTTAAAGTAGCGATATTCCCACTTACTAAAAAAGATGGTTTACCGGAAAAAGCAAGAGAAATTATGAACAGCTTAAAGCTGGATTTCAACTGTGTATATGAAGAAAAAGATGCCATTGGTAAGCGTTACCGCAGACAAGATGCTATTGGTACTCCTTTCTGCTTAACAATTGACCATCAGACACTGGAAGATGATACGGTAACCATTCGTCATCGTGATACAATGGAGCAACAACGTATTGACATTAAAGATCTTCAAACATTAATTGAAAGCAAAACAAGCTGGAAAAACTTGTTAAGGTAATATTTGCTAAAGCATTCGTCATACCGCTGAAGAGCGGTATCTCGCTTTTTCCAGGCAAACTTTCCCTTGAGGGATGCTGAAATAAATTCAGCATGACGACCGAGCTCTCAGGATGACGAAAGTACAAAGAAGAGGGGGCAGTAAACTGCCCCCTCTTCTTATTTTTTCAAAACGCTACTCAATGAATATTCCCAGTTCATTCTTGCAATATTAAGAACTGAAATCTGTTGGGGGCATTCTACCTCGCAGGCCTCTGTATTACTGCAGTGTCCGAAATTCTCTTCATCCATTTGTTTTACCATAGAAAGCACCCTTTTCCGCGACTCCATTTTTCCTTGAGGCAATTTTGCCAGGTGGGAGATTTTGGCTGATGTAAATAAGGCCGCACTTGAGTTTTTACAAGTAGCAACACAAGCGCCGCATCCTATGCAAGCAGCAGAGTCAAAAGCAGATTCGGCCTGTTCATGTGTAATGGGTATTCCATTTGCTTCAGGTGCCTGACCAGTATTTACAGAAACAAACCCACCAGCCATAATAATCCTGTCAAATGCTGACCTATCAACCCTTAGATCCCTTTTTATAGGAAATGCCAAAGCTCTGAATGGTTCAACATAAATGGTGTCGCCATCTTTAAACTCACGCATATGAAGCTGGCAGGTAGTAAGATTTGCTATGGGGCCATGTGCTTGTCCGTTAATCATCATTCCACACTGCCCGCATATTCCTTCCCTGCAATCATGGTCAAATTCAACAGGGCGGTCGCCTTTTAAAACCAGCTGCTCATTTAAGGTATCCATCATCTCCAGAAAAGACATATGAGGGATCACATTATCCAGTTCGTAATCTACCAGCTTACCCT
>NZ_JBFTNT010000339.1:0-4219 GCF_056397585.1 Pedobacter sp. 05L430
GATTATACTTCTTCTAAAAAGAAATCAATTGGAAATATTAAACCAGAAACGGAATTTATTGCAATTGCCGGTGGAGACGGAACGATAAGAAAAATGATGATTATACTTCTTCTAAAAAGAAATCAATTGGAAATATTAAACCAGAAACGGAATTTATTGCAATTGCCGGTGGAGACGGAACCACTCCATATTAGCAACAACAACAATACAAATGTCAGTTAAAATACAAAAGGCCAATTGCCCTGCTTCCCTTTGGTACTGCAAATAACATTGCCACCTCACTCCATATTAGCAACAACAACAATACAAATGTCAGCTCTTGGAACAATTATCATTTAAAGAAGTTTGATGTAGGCCAGGTAGTTGCCCCAGAGGATACTTTCTTTTTCATAGAGGCATTTGGATATGGTGTTTTTCCAAAACTAATGAAGCAATTAACGAAGATGAATACCGACCATATCAAAACACCTGAGGATGAATTTGAGCTGGCGCTCAAAACCTTGCATAAAATCTGCAGTACATATAAACCCTTTAAAGCCACAATTGAATTAGACCACAAGGTTTTTGAGGATAAATACCTCTTGATTGAAGTCATGAACATCCCTAGCCTGGGGCCTAATTTAAAGTTAAGTCCAGATGCCGACCCTGGTGATGGATATTTTGATGTACTGATGGTTGCCGAAAGTAAACGAAAAGTATTATCTGATTATATCTCCGTAATTCATGAAGGTAAGGAAAGAGTATTTACCATTAAATCGATCAGATCCAAAACGGCAGCTATTTTTACAGTATGTAAGGATGCGCACGTTGATGATCAAATTATAAAAGAAACACCAGAAAAAGTAAAAATAAAGAACATGGATAGCTTGCTTGAAATTGTAGTTAACAACAAGAAATCAGTCGCGATCGTCCCCTCTAAATGACATAGATCGCTTTTTCCAGATCACCATATACACAAGTGCCACAAATGCAACACCGGCAGTACAATATAGAATGGATGGGATCATAAAGATCACGTCCTGATATGCCCAGCCTGCAAATAATGCGCCCAAACCTATACCTGCTTCAAGAGCGATATACATGGTTGCCATAGCTTTACCTCTATGTTGTGGGTGGCTAAGGTCTATAGTCCATGCATTTAATGCAGGAGACAAAACACCTGCACCTATGCCATAAACTACTGCTCCGGTAATTAAACCGGCTTCGGAAGTGCCGTACCCTGTGATGACCAACGAGGCACACAGAATGGTCAATCCGCAGATTGCCACATTCAAACGGCCATAATTATCAGATACTTTTCCGGCAATAAACCTGATCAGCAACGAGGATATGGTAAACACCATAAAGAATATCCCCTTATTGGCCAGTCCAATATAACCACTCCAGTCAGGTATTAAGGTAAGTATTACACCATAACCTACATACGATAACAAGGTTACAATAGCTGCAGGTAATACCCTAACATCAATAATGTCCTTGCGTGATATTTTCAGAATAGATAAACTGAATTTCTTTTTATCCTTCAAGGTTTCCTTCATGTTCATCAATATGATGATCGAAAGCAACGCCAAAGCAGATGAGCTGTAAAACAGCACATTTATTGAATACAGGCCACTAATAAAACTACCAATAGCGGGGCCAATGGCCATTCCGGTACTAAAACACAAACCATGTATTCCTAAAGCCTCTCCCCAACGCTCCCTCGGAATAATATCTGCAACGTAAGCCGCAGTAGCAGTTGGCTTAAATCCGGTCGAAAAACCATGAATAAGACGCAGAAACAAAAATCCGGAAACAGTGCCCAGTATAGGGTATAAGAATCCGCAAACAAAACATACAATAGATCCTACCGCCATAACCGGAACCCTGCCAATGGTGTCGGTTAACTTTCCGCTAAATGGCCTAGATATACCTGCCGTAAGCGTAAACAATGCTATAATTAAACCCTTATACTCGGCACCACCCAAACCACTAAGGTAAGCTGGCAAATCAGGTATGAGCATATTAAAACTGGCAGAAAATAAAAGTGAACTCAGGCAGAGTAATGCAAAAGGAAGGTTATATATAGGATCTGATGTAGTGGAATTATTCATTGAGCTTGCAAAGGTAGTAAACTATTTTTTTATACATTCGTTTAATGAAATTACCACATCAAAAGGGCATGGTGATATGGCTTATGGGCCTATCCGGAGCAGGGAAAAGTACAATATCGAATCTGTTTGAGGAGCAATTAAATGAGTCCGGCTTCTTTTCTATGAAACTTGATGGGGATGAAATGAGAAAAGGCTTAAACTATAATCTGGGCTTTAGTATGGATGATAGAGCCGAAAATATCAGGCGGGCAGCTGAAACCGCAAAAATAATTGCATCCAACGGCGTAATTGTTATCTGTTCATTTATTACGCCTTTAAATGGGCATAGAACAATAGCCAAAAACATTCTGGGCGGTATGTATTTCGAAGTGTTTATCGATTGTCCGCTGGATATTTGCGAACAAAGAGATGTTAAAGGTCTATACGAACAAGCGCACAACAACACCTTAAAAAACTTTACAGGGATAAGCTCTGCCTTTGAAAGACCAACCACACCAGACTTGATCCTTCATACTGATAATTTTACTGCTGAACAATGCTGTGACCAGCTATACAACGCAGTAAAAAACAAGATAGCAGATAACGCTTAACTTACTTTACAATAAAACCCGGGATTTAATAACGAGGGTTTATTGTAAACAAATTCTTCAAAATCTGCATTAACCATAATTGCACCACTACTTACTGCTATTGCCTGTCCGGCTGCAGTATCCCATTCCATTGTTGGTCCTTTTCTGAAATAGATTTGCGCTTTACCCTCCGCAACTAAACAGAACTTTAATGAACTACCAATGGAAAGCTTACTAACTACAGGGTATTTTTTTAAGATATTCTCCTCATCCTCATCGGCATGAGAACGACTACCTATAGCAATCCATTCACTCGTTTTCCGATCTACACTGATGGCTTCAGGGGCTTCACCTGGTGTCATTTTCCAACTTCCTTTTCCTACAATTCCATAGTAAACCACATTCAATACAGGGCTATAAATTACACCAATTACAGGCTTATTGTGCTCCATAAAAGCAATGTTAACGGTAAACTGACCATTCCTGCTGATGAACTCTTTGGTGCCATCCAGTGGGTCTACACACCAATATTGCTTCCATTCTTTTCTAACAGCATATTCAATATCAGCACCTTCTTCAGATAGTATTGGAATTTCCGGATAAAGCTTAGTTAAGCCGTCTACAATGATGTCATGCGAAACACGATCAGCAGCAGTCAACGGCGAATTGTCTTCTTTTCTGGTAATTCCAAAATCTTCCTGTGTTCCATTATAAACCTCCAAAATAGCTTCTCCGGCTTTAATGGCGATGTCAATTAGTGGCTGTATGTCTGTAATGTTCATTGCTTAGGGTAAAATTATTGTCGCTCTTTCTTTAATTTCTTTAAGGATTTTGGCCTGTCCTTCTCTGTTATCTAAATCACTTTGTCTGGCAGTCCGCAGGGCTTCTTTCTTTAAAATTGCATTTTCCTTGTCGTAAACTGCAATATGATCGGCATCAATTAAACTTACATCAGCATTTTGAATAACCAGTTCGTAATCCAATTCCCTCAATACATCCCCGGCAACCAGTTCAAAGATCTCCAGATCATCGCCCTTAAATTCGTCTAAAAATTTACCGGTATTGTTACTAATGATGGGCTTTTCCAGATTGCTCCACATTTCGCCTGCTGCTGCAGTAAGTTTAGAGGTTTTGGAATCATAAAACTTAAGCATATCAGGATGATAAGCGATATCCAGATAAAGGCATAGTTTCTTAATCACCCTTTCCGGTTCCGTAATCAATGTTTCATAATTAAGCGCGAAAAAGCGCTCTGCCGGCAAACTTGCCCTTAACTTCAAACAAGCTGCCTGATCTTCGCTCCATTGCTTGGCAAGGTGGTAAATGTGTTTTTCGCCAACAATAGCTTTCTTAAATGAACAGGCTACATCTCTCCCATCTCTGTACAGATAAATGTATTTCAGGTTTAGTCCAAAATCTTCCATTTCTGTAGCATAATGAACGTTTGCCATACTTTTACAGCACCAATACTTAGCACCTTTACTAATGGCAGCCTGCTCATATACCAACCTGTTTATCTCTAAAAGATCATAACGTGTTGATTGTTCGTAAATCTCG
>NZ_JBFTNT010000340.1:0-8259 GCF_056397585.1 Pedobacter sp. 05L430
ATCTGTATTAGGATTCTTAGTTCCCTTTCCATATCGGATCTCAAGTTTTTTCAGGATCTCTTTTTTTAGATCTGGAGTCTTCATTTCCAATCTGAATCCATATATAACATCGTCAGCTTTATATTCTGTTAAAATTTTAGAAAGCTCTGTTTTGTCTTTAAATCCCTGCATTGCAAAATGACCACCTCCAAACTTGGTAATACTATCTGTTTTCAATCGTTCAGCATTAACCTGAAAAAATACTTTGTGCCCTTTTAAATCAATTCCATCAAATATGAATTTTCCTAAATTTTTCCCTTCAATCAGAAAGCAAAATGGGTACTCCACGGTGTTTACTTCAAGTGCATTTCTATCCTTAAAGTCAATCACATTTTCAATGGGTTCATCCAGGTTTAGTCTTGATAGATCTATTTTTTCCTGTCTATTGCAGGCAATCGTTAAAAATGAAAAAAAGATAAAACATAAATACTTCATGGTGTTCGCTAATTAAAATTACTAGATCACCAATATAAGAAGAAATAATGATGAGATCTTTGAAGTCAGGCATTGCACTGACCCTGATGATAGATAAGAAGATTTCAAAAATTATAAAAAAATCTAAAGACTTTTAAGACGGGATTGAGACTGATAGAAACCAAGAGGAAGTTAAACGAAATGATCTTAATGAATAATGCCCTCAGCAAGCCTTTGACAGCGTGCCAATTGAAATAATATCTTTAATTAAGCTATTTGTGTCAAATGGAGGCAGCCTGTCAAAAAAATCATTGTTAAGTAATTTAAATAACTTTCTTTATCTTCCAGTTGAATATTGAGATACCTCATGATAAGAACCTGCTGTCTGCTTTCCTTGATTTGTTCTGCTAGTATTTACTTTGCACAGGCAAAGGACGCTTATTACGGAGAAGTAATTACCAAAATTGACAATACCGATGAAGGTTCCGATACCAGCCGTCTGTTGTATTGCAGAAATACAGTTGGTAACCGTCTTTCCGTTTACGCAGTTAGAGACGGTGTAATCTCCGAAGCTGCATCTTACCGTTTTACCGAAACCAGCAGTGGGTTGTTCTGCGAGCGTAGATCGCTGATCTCTAGCGGGCAAATGAAAGAAAGTCTGCGCATAGAATTTGAAGACAAATTATCTACGGTAGTGATAAACAAGACCGACCGGTATACGCTTTTTCCCGCTTACTACCTTACCTTTAAACAAGAAGTCAAAGCCAGACACTCGATCATGGCTATGTTAAATTTGCTTTCGGATGCCATAGGCGATTATCCGATTGCTGATGCGCTCCCTTTGTTGAATTATACGCCTAAATTAACTAAAAAAATTTCCCAGGCCAGGATCGTTACGCAGCGCAGCCAGGCAGATATAAAAGATACCTGGACCTGCAAATATTATTACAATAAGCATAATTGGCTGGATTCAGTCAGGGCATTCTCGCCGGAAGAGATCCGGTTTAGCAAAAAGATCCATTACAGCCGGTCCAATGTTAGCTCGATCATTACCTACCTCAATATTGAGAGCCGGCAGACAACCAAAAGATCTATTACCTATGATATGACCAATGGTTCCACGCTCCAATGGCAAGAACAAGTATTTGAAACAGGTAAGAACCAAGAAACACTTTCCTCGATCACCCTAATTAAGAATGACCTAGGTATGCTGAGAAAAATGGAACCATCAAAGATAGAAGTTCTTGAGCTAATTAAAGCGGCTAAAAAACGATGAATCCACAGAGAAACATATCTATTAGCTTAACCATGGTCTTCCTTCCAAACCAGCTTATTAACACAGTCTAACAAAATTAGACTTGTTGAATAAAAGTAAATCTTTAAATTAGTAACCTATCAGAAACTATGGCCATACATGTTGCAATTACCCGAAAAATCCTTCCTGGAAAAGAACAGGAATTTAAAGAATCTCTGCGGAATTTTCTTGGGCAATCGTTTATTCACGATGGCGTGCAAGGAGCCGCAGTCATCTCCTCCTTTCCAGGAGCGTATAGTAATGAAATTGGTATATTAAGAACATTTAAAGACGAAAAAGAACGTGACGCATTCTATAATTCAGAGCAGTTCAACAAGTGGGAAGCTTATGCTTCCACCCTTACCGAACCAGCTGTCTACAGACAATTGACGGGTCTGGAGGCTTGGTTTCGTTCACCAAATCCACCACCAAGATGGAAGATGGCCATTGCTACTCTGTGCGGTGTATTTCCAACGAGCCTTTTTCTGTATTACGCTACTGGTTGGTTACTTATAGGTCTGCCCGCTCCATTCCGGTTGCTGCTAACCGCAACGCTCATGGTCGGCATATTGACATGGGTGGTGATGCCAGTGGTTATTAAAATTATGAAAAGCTGGCTAACCGGTAACATTAATTTCACAAACTAAGTTAGAAACAGTGTAGTCTACTAAAGAAAAATCAGATGGCAATATATATCAATTCCTTTGTCCTTTTCGTGGTCCTGTTACTAGCAAACGGGAACAGCCCGGCACAGTCCTCCAAATCGAAGCAGGCGGGAAAGCATTTCGAAGGGTTATGGCTGGATAAAAAAACGAGCAGGCATTTGGAGATATCTTTTAAAGACGGTTATGCAACAATTATTGACTGGACGGGCAAGTTCCAAAAGCGGGAAAGCGGTGATAGCTATAAGGCATTCCTAAAAAATGGAAAACTCATCATGCCGGAAGACATAGGACATCATGCAGCCTACGGTGAAATCATATCAAACGATCAAACGCTGATATACCTAACTAAATCGATTGGAGCAGGAAAAGCATCCGCCTGGGATAGACAGATCTTTACCAAAGCCCGCAGATAAAACCATTCACCTGCTCCTTGCGATTTCTTTGTTCCACTAAATCATCGGTAAGAGGAATGCAGTAGTTTTTAGTGATTACTTACCAATACACAAATTATAAGACACTATAAAACAACAACTTATTAAAAATAAGTAACATTTCAGATTTGTCGAAAATCATCGGTAGTAATTTAGACTGTAATGTTGACAACTAATATAATATATTTCTATTTACCCATGTCGAATTAATCAATTGTTCGGAAATATAACCTAGCTTTATGCATCAACCCATTGATATGAGAGCTGGAATTTTTATTGATAATTCGGGTAATCCCGGTACTAAGACTGAAAACAGATATGACTCTACGGACAGGAAAAGTTGGTATGCGCTGTTGTTATTTGCAAAAAATGGAAAAGAATTGCCGGTGTTTTTTATACCATTTCAGTAGTTGCTAACGCTATTGGCAACCAAACAAAACATGCAACCACGTGAAATCATGACTTTGCTAAACGTTCGATTTCATCGTGCAGATCCTGATCCCAAATAAATTCAATATTGAATTTACCATCTGGTGTTAATGAAAAGATAGCCCTGTTCCATTTATTATTGCCACCACTCGTTGTTACGCTGTGTAATTCCCTGAGCCAATTTCTGACATCCCGTGGAATTTTTCTGACAGAAAGATCAATTGTTGTGTTATTAACCTGATAGTCGCCTGTATAAGCGACAACTCCATTTGCGACAACTTCAATATCTAATTTTGCCTCTGCCCAATTAGCATCCTCGATAGCATTTGAAATGCTTTGTGCTATGTTTAAATAAATTTCGTCTATGGTCATCATCAATCTTTTGCTAAACGTTCGACTTCGTCCTGAAAATCCTGATCCCATATAAACTCCATATCGAATTTGCCCTCAGAAGATAATTCATAAACTGCCCCGTTCCACTTGCTACCGTTACCTTCTGTCGTGATTTGGTGGAGCTCCAGGATGTCGAATGTCAATTGGAAATCAAACTCCTCGACATCCAATTGCTTTTCATGGCCTTTTGCATCATAATAAACACCGGTGTTGCTGACCATGCCGTCCAGCACCTCCAGTCGTAGGACCGCATTTTGCCAATCCTCTTTAATAACGCCGCTTATGTTTTTTGCAATGCTTTGGTAAATTTCATCTACTGTCATAATTTGTTGCTTTACTTAGCATTAAAGTTTATCCTAAATTCCTGATCCTGATAGATTCCATATCAAATTTGTCATCTTGGTGTCTATGCCTATCCAAGATGTTAAATGACTCCAGCAAGAGCACTATGAGGCAATTTAGTGATTATTTATCTAACTGTAATGTCCTAGAGATGCTAAAAACAGGCTACTTTCTAGACTTAAGATACTCCGAAATATCAAAAATCCCACTACAGGTGAGAGCCATCCCGCTGGATATAAGAAAAACCAAACGATAAAACTGAATAAGGCACTGCAGATTAGAAAAAGTAATCCTTTATAAAAATGCTTTCCCATTAAGCCAAACATTAATGTAAACATGGCTACAGTCAGGGATAAAAAAGTAAATTTCAGATCTGTTATGTAGTTTGTTCGATTGTACTCGAATGGGAAAATGAAGCATAAGCAGATGGTTAAAATAACCACGCCAGCAATTAAGATTGGCTTTCTGGCTTTAATTCCCTCGTTCATGCTATTTCTTCGTATATTTTCTTTCAAACTCTTGTCTAAGATAGACTTCTTTTCTCCGTTTTTATGTGAAACATATCACCTTCAATAGAAATAAATATGAGAGCGCTCCCACTGTTCTGCCCGGACTAGCAGCTGATCAGCCTTGGTGGCTATGCCCCAAAAAATTATTATATTTCGCCCAACGTATAATATGCAGGACTTTAATACCTGTCATGATACCTTTGATCAAACAACCGGGGAGTTATTTTGAACTGGCCGGCAGAAAAACTACCACCGAAATATGAAAATTGAGCAACACTTATCTAAGAATGAGCTGACTGACAAGCAATTTTTGGTGATTGCACTTGAAACGGTTAAATATCTCGGTTGGCGCATCAGATTTATCTCAGATGCCGGTGTCATTGCTTACACCGATAATGGYGAGCATTCCTGGAACGGAGAAATCACTGTTAAATTAAACGAGTCTGGTGCCATGGTGCAATGTGTCACCATATCCAATCTGCTGAATGACTACGGACGCAGCGAAGCCGCGGTACATGCATTTATTTTCTCATTTGAAAAGTTGAAATCAGAGATCAGCGAAGATGAAGTGCGTGAAAAATATAAAATCTATAAAAAAGATTTTGTTC
The DNA here is from genome assembly GCF_056397585.1 of Pedobacter sp. 05L430. Lineage (NCBI taxonomy): Bacteria > Pseudomonadati > Bacteroidota > Sphingobacteriia > Sphingobacteriales > Sphingobacteriaceae > Pedobacter > Pedobacter sp. 05L430. Next base: position 5,125 of record NZ_JBFTNT010000340.1, read on the forward strand.
CCGCTTACGAAGATACTTTAAAGCCTGATATCAGACCGAAATTTCATTTTTTCGGCGGGTTGCTATCCTTTTTTAAACCGGCAAAAGGCTATTTCTTTACCCCTATTCTAATTGTACTCAATATTTTAATCTACCTCATCATGGTATGTTCGGGTGTAGCTGTATTCGAACCTGATGCTGCCAGCATGACCACATGGGGAGCGAACGCAACCATTTATACGCTCGGGGGTCAGTGGTGGAGATTAATTACGAGCTGCTTTATTCACTTCGGTTTCATCCACTTGCTACTAAATACGTACGCGCTTGCTTTTGTAGGGTTATTTTTAGAACCGTTTCTGGGAAGGGTAAAATTCATCACAGCATACCTCCTGGCCGGCATTTTTGCAAGTGTGATCAGCCTTTGGTGGCATGACAATACTGTGAGTGCTGGCGCCTCAGGCGCTATCTTCGGATTATATGGGGTATTCCTTGCGCTGTTAAGCACAAATCACATCGAGAGTTCCATGCGTAAAGGTTTGCTAACAAACATCGGCCTATTTGTGGTTTACAATTTAGTATTCGGCAGTTTCAAAGGCGGAATAGATAACGCAGCACACCTGGGGGGACTACTTGCCGGCCTGATGATCGGATACGCTTATTACCCGGCTTTGCAGAAACCAGGTGAAGTCTTGTTAAAATGGCTTACACCGATATTGTCGGTAACTGTTGTCATGCTTGTTTCAGCGGTAATTTACGTTAACCTAGCCAATAGTGACAAGGTCACCTATCAGAAGCAGATCCAGGAATTTTATAAAATCGATACCGATGCATTAAAAGTACTAAGGGGACAGGAAAACAATACGGGGGAAGAACTAGTTCGGGCACTGCAACACGGAAAATCAGCATGGAGCAATGGTATTGAATTGATCACCGAATTGGATAAAATGAACCTCTCTAACCGGTTACACCTGCGTAACCAAACGCTCATCAAATATTGCAGACTAAGAATAAAAACTTGTGAACTAATCGCTCAGAACCCGGAGCAAGGAATAAATAGCTATTCACCACAAATGCAACAGATTAATACGCGAATAGGGAAAGTCCTTGACGATCTGAAATAAGACTAAGGGTATAAATAGACCAAGCAGCCAATTATCAATCGATATAATCGTTTCCATGAAGCCTTTTTCTTGCCTCTAATGAGTAATAACAAAATATAAGGCCTCCGATATCCACACCATTCTTTTTGCTCTTGTCTTCAATCCAGTAACCAATATCATCAAGACTTGAATCTTCTTTAAAGTCTTTCAATAGTTCTTCCGGTCTCAATTCTACATTTGACGAAAGGACAATAATGCCACTCTCCTCAAGGTGTTTTATTTTTTCAACGATTTCATCACCTACAAAACAAGTAAAATAAGTTTTGTCGTAGCTTCTGGCCACAAGTGCGGATCTGCCTCCATTTGTTTGCAATTCAAGCCAAGCATCCGTCCCCATAATATACCACAATGCATCGCCTGCATCCATGGCATAATCTTGCAATTCTGCAAGTTCATCATTCAAAATTGCGATGATAAGATTTTCTCCTATGGCAATGCAAAAAGGTTGTTTTCTTTCCATGATTATAAAATATTGCTGAGTAATTATTACCGAATTTGGTTAATTATAAAGTATTTTCGCAATCCGGCGTGTATACAGACRATTTCTACAAAAATGGAGAATTAATTAGCGAGGAAGAGTTTTTGAAATACAAAACTATAGATTAATTCATATAGTTGTACAATAGCATGAAAACAACGCGCACCTTATTTTTTTCTCTGGCATTCCTCCTGTTTTCCTGTGGAGCAAAGCATGATGAGAAGCAGCTTAGTGCAACGGAAACCCTTCATTCAGTTAAACAAAACAAGATAGATTCGATTCCCGCTAAAATAACTGAGCTTGAAGAATTGGCCGCTGGTATGTCCGCTTCCAGAGAAAGCTATTTAAATGATGGAAGTACAGGGGCTGAAGAAAGATTCATTAAAGCCCTTGGAGAGGCATTAAAGCAGCCAGGTAGCTTTCAGAACGATTTTGCCAGCCTTAAGCAGTACGAAATTAACGTAATAACTGCCGATGACCATAAACTTAGGCTGTTTTACTGACTTTCTCCTTATTCCGGAACGATGTGGCATGTGCAGAATATTGTTCAGTACCAGGGTAAAAATAACATCGTAACTAYGGTTTTATTTAATGATCTCTAAGAGGATAAAGGTGATGAAGGAAGCCCCACACCGTTTTTTGAACATGTATATAGCTTAAATATCTCACCTCAAAAGACTTATTTGCTTACAGGGCATGGGCAAATGAGCGGTACAGAGTCTTATAGCGTAAGCCACGCTTTAGTGATCAATCACTCCAAATTTAGCATCGACAAACCGCTGTTTAAATTGGCGAGAGCACTCAAAACCCAATTGTTTGCCTCCGCCATAGTTAAAGAGGATCAGGATAAAGAGAAACTTAGGGTGCAAATGGCTATGATTTACAATCCTCAGGATAAAACCATCAGTTATCCGGAGGTTAACGAAACTAAAAACGAATCTGTTTTCAGTGGAAAAAGAAATATGCTAACCTTTCGGGATGGAATGTTCAGGTAACAAGCAGTCTTCTGCCCATTTAAAACTTATCAAAGGGTGGTAAATATTCGGGCCACTCAGCGGTGACATGAATTTGCAATGGTCTTGTGACTATATTATAGAATAGATAAATAATGGCTAAATTGTCGACGATGTCTTCTGTTTCATGATGAACCAAACGGGCATTAACAATTAATGTATTTAAAATCTTTACAGGAACGAAATAAAAATAACAGACATAACCCTATTGAAATGATAAAACAATACCGATTGTTACTTTTAGCGCTTTTGCTGATAGGTTGTAAAAAGGAACCCGCTATAGAACTGGAAGACTTTAACCTGAACAGCAAGGTATCAACGTTTGTATCGGACAAAAACAAGTACAAAACTTATACTAATTATTATCAAATAAAATCTGAAATAATTGGCGCGGACACTGTTTCAGATGGCGAATTAATAGGAAGCGAGCAACCCATAAGAATTGACTATAAACAGCAAATGTTTTCTTACGAAGATGTCATTGCAAGATTCGGTGATTTTGAAT
>NZ_JBFTNT010000341.1:0-4190 GCF_056397585.1 Pedobacter sp. 05L430
CTCTATGTTCTGGTGTTAGCCCTGCCCCTCCCTCCACATAATTACCTAACATCAATTTATAAAACGCCGAATTTTTATCCTTAGAAAAAGGGACAGGAGGTGCTGGTTTAAATTGAGAGCAGGAATCTAGTGTAAACGGACGTATGGTATTAAAATACGGCTCAACCGGTGGGAAATAAGCAGGTGGAGTTGGATACCAGCTACCTTCTATATTTAGAGGTGTATAGCGGGGATAGTTACTGATCTTGTTATACTTATCTGCCTTGGCATATCCTAATATCTGTTTACTTACTTGCTGCGCATATAATTTAGAATTCTCAATAACATTGTTAGAAAATCCTATTTTTTTACAGGAGTCTAAAAATGATTGCTCATATTTTTCAAACAAACTTCCGGATGGCTGCATTTTTTTTGCTGTCGCAATCATAGCCAATATTGCGCTTAACTGATAAGAATAGCTTCCGGGAACAGATGGCTTAATAATTTCCGGATAGTCATTCAATATCCCCTTCATCGAAATACAATTGGAGTCATTTTGTACAACTACCTCATAACCAGAAAGACTTGCATAAGTAAAAAATCGGGCAGCAAGCGGAGGATTTGTTACGTCATGGATCATGAGTGAAGTCATTTCATCCAGGACTTTAGCAATATCCTTATTACTAAGCTCCGGTGATTTTTCATTGTTGCGGCATGCGGCGAAGCATATTACGCACAAACTAAAAAACAATAGTTTTCTCATATAAATAATAATAGTTCTATTTTCCTTTTAACTGATAGGCCTTTGCACCCTGCTGATTAATACCAAAGACAATCGTATTGTTAATCTCGATTACACTTCTAACATCCCCTTGTAACTTAAATCCGGATATATACTGAGGTATATAGCTAAAACTACCCTTACCATTGCCTTTTAACAGTACTCCATAATTAGCATCGTATTTTCCGAAACGAAGTCGGGCCTGATTCATATTACCACACAATAGCAGGTCATTATGACCATCTGCATCATAATCAATAGAAGTAATGGTATAAACCGGAGCCATTTGTGCTTCAACGGGTAAATCCCTTTCATGAAAACGCCCGTCGGTTCCACTCTGAAAATAGGTAGTTTTAAGACAGTTGGCCTTTAAATATCTAGCATCCTTTAATTCATCTGCTGTAAATACATCTTTCAATGTCGCATCAGCATAGCTTGTATAATTTGAGAACCGTGGCCTCATTATGCTCATTTGATCTAATAATTCATCCCTGGTTATATAAGGGAAGCTTTTTCCCTTCAGATAAAAACATAGAATAGGATCAATGGCACCATTACCATCAAAATCTTTATAATACATTTCTGCAGGTTCTTTATCGCTGACTTTGCATTGACTATTTAAACCGAGATTTCCAACAACTAAATCTGGTCTGCCGTCTTCGTTAAAATCACCAACCTGAAGTTTATTCCACCAGCCACTGTATTCTTTATCAAAATAACTTTTGGTTTTATTTACTAATTTTCCGCTTGTATTAATGAATGCATTAACCGGCATCCACTCTCCTACAGTAACCAAATCGGGTTTTTTATCACCGTTTAAATCTATCCATGCAGCGTCAGTAATCATCCCACCTTGATTTAATTCAGGACAAATAAGGCTTAACTGATCTGTAAAATGACCTTTTCCATCGTTTATTAAAAGATAACTCTTTGGGGCTTCAGGATAAAGACCCGGGATCACCCGACCTCCAACAAAAACATCTAAATGTCCATCTCCGTTAAAGTCTGCTACACGCGCACAGCTTTTGCTTACATTCATTTCGGGAAGCGTACCGGTTGATTTTAAAAGATTCCCCTTTCCATCATTCATATACAAGCGATCTTGCAATAATGGATCGGCAACATTAAAACCATGATATCCACCGCTTACAACATACAGATCGGTAAAACCGTCACCGTTCGCATCAAAAAATACTGCGTCTGCATCTTCACTATCCTTATCACCCTCAAAAGGCTTTTGATTTTTAATAAACTTGCCATTTTTCTGCTGGATATATAATATACCAGGTTCATTCTTATTTCCACCAACATAAACATCTTCCAGACCATCCTTATTTACATCGCCTTTTGCCATGCAAGGATCAGCAAAAGATTGTGGATTGGTCATTAATGGCTGACGTTTGAAGTCATTGATGCCATTCTTACTTTTAACAAAATCTACCGGGGATATTACTTCCTTAAACAATGCAGGTTTTATACCCGGCGGAGTGTAATTCCCTAAAGCATCCTTTTCATTTAACAGCAATAACTGATCGGCCTTAACTTTGGCCAAAACTTGTTTTTTACCACTTTGCCAAACCACTGATATGGAGTCAATTGTGTTTTTCTTACCTAATCCAAAATGTAAGATTGGCGAAACGCTGGATAAATAACCCCTGGAAGGCATTTGCTCTAAAGACTGAAGCTTACCATCTGAATAGATGGTAACTTTAGCCCCTATACCTACGGTATTCTGTTTTAATCCGGCTAGTTTTATTTTAAGATAATGAGTGGTCGAGTCTCCCTGATTCTGATAAATAAAGGCGGGTTTATTTATATTATTAATGATCAGATCCAGATCACCGTCATTATCAAGATCAGCATATGCTGCCCCACTACTATTTGATGGAACATCTATCCCCCAGTCAAAACACTTATTTGCAAAATCAAAACCGCCTTTATTTTTATAGATATAGTTCTTTACATCAGAAGACGGCAATTTGCTCAGCATATCTAAAATATGACGGGGTTCAACATCCCCATTTATGCTGTTGAAATAATTGGCATTATATTTTACCACGTCCATATTGGTAAAATCATGAAGATACCCATTGGTTACAAAAAGATCCTTCCAGCCATCATTATCAAAGTCGGCAAATAAAGGTGCCCAGCTCCAGTCAGTATTGGAAACACCTGCCAGTTGGCCTACCTCGCTAAATGTTCCGTTACCATTGTTTATATGAAGCATATTGCGCATATATTGATAATACAAGCCATTGCGTAAATTCAGATCGAAAAACTCATAGTTATCAAATCCCTGGAGCAGTTTTTGGCGATGATTATCTTCGGGAATCATATCAAGGGTATATATATCCATTAACCCATCATTATTTATGTCCACAACATTATTGCCCATTGAATACATAGAAATATGCCGAAGATTTGACGTCAATTGATCAGTGAATGTCCCATCTCTATTGTTGATATATAAACGATCTTGTATAGAATAGTCGTTTGAAACATATATGTCTGGCCATCCATCTCCATTTACGTCCGAGGTAGCCGCGGCCAATCCATATGACAATACTGAACTATGTAAGCCTGCCTTAAGGGTAACATCTTTAAAATGCCCTCCTTCGTTTCTAAACAATTTGGTTCCAGACAAGCTATCTGGAGTTTTTTGAAGTTCCTGAATAGTAATATCATCAAGCTCGGTAAGTACCCTAATGTTCTCATTTACCAGTAACATGTCAAGATCCCCATCTTTATCGTAATCAAAAAAATAGGATTGTGTACTGTAAGAAGAATCTGCCACTCCGTAGATTTCGGCCTCTTCTTTAAATTGAGGAATGCCCTTTTCTGTTAGCCCTTTATTAATAAACAGTTGATTTTTTCTGTTCTCGCCAGGATATTTACCTGAATAACATATATAGATGTCCAACAACCCGTCGCCATTAACATCGGCCATATTGACTCCATTTTTCCATCCCTCTGTTCTACCTGTAACGTCAGCGATAGCTGTCACATCCTCAAACTTCATATTACCCCTGTTCAGGTAGAGTTTATTCGATGTCATGTTACCGGAAAAATAGATATCCTCCAGTCCATCATTATTTAAATCTCCTATAGAAACACCAGAGCCATTATAGAAAGCCGGGTAGTTAAAAACATTTCGTTCGAAGGTTTCTTTGATATTATTTGCAAAAAGAATATTGGTTTGTGCAGAATCCAACAATTTAAACAAAGGATTTTCGGCGACTGCATTTGCTGYATCTTTTGTGGATTGCTTACAAGCCGAAAACATTAAAATAAAAATAATTGGATAGTAAAGTCTCTTCATACTTTCGTGATCAAAGTGCACCACAAAATGCCTGAACATGCCAAAGGCACATAAAATTTCATACAATTACACATGGTTCTAATTTGGTTAGTTTGGTTTTCTGCTTAACAA
>NZ_JBFTNT010000342.1:0-4178 GCF_056397585.1 Pedobacter sp. 05L430
CTGTTCTAGTTTTAGCATTGATCTAAATCAAATATAGTTCAGTATGAATGGCTCACAGTTAATTGAAACATTTCGCACAACTTTTTGTAATTTCATTAGATTCGTGTTACTAAAATCCAGCAAATAACGCATGGTGATGACCTTGGATTCTCAATTAGGCAGTTCATCTGCATATTTAGTGAATTAGTAATTTTGCAAACAATAACACTCCATGAAAAATGAAAACTGAAACCATACAAAGCTATATAGATTCCCATTTTTCTTTTTTTGAGCCTGACTTAAAAAAAGTTTTAATTGAAAACGGCACACTAAAAATATTTGTTGCAGACGAAATGCTCATGCAAACTGGGCAAAATATGCGGTCCACGACGCTAATTGTTGAGGGATTGGTGAAGCTGTATCGTGAGGGAGACGACGGCAATGAGTTTTTTATGTACTACCTGCAACCGGGCAATGCCTGTGCCTTGTCTATGATCTGTGCAACCAAGCAAGAAACCAGCGAGGTGATGGCTAAGGCTGTTGAGCCAACAATTGGCTTGATGATTCCAATATCGCTAATGGATACCTTAATGAAGGAATACAAGACTTGGTATTACTTTGTACTGGAAACCTACAGAAATCGTTTTGAAGAATTATTGACCGTTATCGACAACATTGCTTTTAAGAGTATGGATGAACGATTGGCATTTTATCTGGAAAAACAATTCAAGGATTTAAAAACCAGATCATTATCCGTCACGCACGGGGATATCGCCAACGACCTGAATTCTTCACGAGAGGTGATCTCCAGATTATTAAAAAAAATGGAGCAGCGTGGCGAAGTCGCCTTACACAGAAATTACATTCAATACCTCAAATAACTCATCGGTGACCTAAGTCACCTTTATTGTCCGTCCGAACTTCCAACTTTGTCTAAACTATTTAGAAAATGGAAGTTATTGCGTATTTAGCGTCGGCATTTATCGGCGTCTCATTGGGTCTGATTGGCGGAGGTGGCTCTATCCTAACCGTACCAGTATTGGTTTATCTTTTTGGGATCGCTCCTCTTCTGGCCACTTCTTACTCACTTTTTATAGTTGGCTCAACCAGTCTAATCGGGGCAGTCAATAACTATCGCAAAGGTCAGGTGAACCTGAAAGCAGCCCTCTTCTTTGGCGCAGCATCAATTGTCACTGTCTTTGCGACCAGAAAACTCATTATTCCTGCTATTCCAGAGAAATTATTCACTATAGCTGGTCATACCATTACCAGCGCGTTAGCCACCATGGTACTTTTCGGCGTACTGATGTTAACGGCCTCGATAAGCATGATTCGAAGTAAACATGATGATGCACAGGAACAGGATTGCAAAGACTGCATTAAATTCTTTAAACTTCTAGGCTACGGGATTGCTATTGGACTGGTAACCGGACTGTTAGGAGCAGGAGGAGGTTTCTTACTAATCCCTGCCCTGGTCTTGTTATTAAAATTACCCATGAAAAAAGCAGTCGGAACCTCTTTACTTATCATTGCACTGAATTCCCTGATCGGTTTTGCGGGAGACCTGGGGCATTTTCAAATCCACTGGAAATTCTTACTCAGCGTCAGCGCAATTGCCATAACCGGCCTGCTTGCTGGAAACCTCATCAGTAAAAGAATTCCCGGATCAGGACTCAAAAAAGCGTTCGGCTGGTTTGTCCTGTTCATGGGCATTTATATCATTTTAAAAGAATTTTTAAAATAACAAGAGTTGGGTGATTTTAGTCACCGTTTGGTGTTCACTTTCTGCCGAAATTTGATGTATACAAAAGAATTAAAAAAAAGAACATGATTATTGAACAGATTTATACCGGATGTTTGGCACAAGGCGCCTATTACATTCAATCAGGTAATGAGGCTGCCATTATCGATCCTTTAAGAGAAGTCGCTCCTTATATCGAAAAAGCCGCAGGTAATAATGCCACCATTAAATATGTATTTGAAACACATTTTCACGCTGATTTTGTTTCGGGCCATGTAGATCTGTCTAAACAAACCGGGGCACTGATTATTTATGGCCCGAATGCCAATCCGACTTTCGAGGCGCATATTGCAAAAGACGGCGAGCTTTTTAAGCTGGGAAAACTCACGATTAAAGTTTTGCATACTCCAGGCCATACCATGGAGTCCACCTCCTACCTGCTTATAGATGAACACGGAAAGGAAATCGCATTATTTTCAGGCGATACGCTATTTATAGGCGATGTCGGCCGTCCTGACCTTGCACAAAAAGCAGCACACATGACCCAGGAAGAGCTTGCAGGGATATTATTTGATTCACTGCGTCAAAAGGTAATGCCTTTGAACGATGATCTTATTGTTTATCCTGCCCATGGCGCCGGCTCTGCCTGTGGTAAAAATATGAGCAAAGAAACTACTGATACCTTAGGACACCAGAAATTGACAAATTATGCACTCAGGGCCGATATGACAAGGGAAGAATTCATTATAGAGGTAACAGAAGGGCTGACCCCACCCCCGGCTTACTTCCCATTGAATGTGAAAATGAACAGAGAAGGATACGACAGCTTTACTGCAGTACTGGAAAAAGGCACGCATGCATTAACACCCGATGCTTTCGAATTGATGGCAAATGAAACCGGCGCATTACTGCTGGATACCAGAGATGCCCAATTGTTCGCAAAAGCATTTATCCCCAATTCAATTAACATTGGTATCGATGGCAGTTTTGCCCCATGGGTGGGTGCATTGATACCGGATATACAGCAACCGATTCTGTTAATTGCGGATGAGGGACGAGAAGAAGAAGTGGTGACCAGGTTGTCAAGAGTGGGTTATGATCATGCCATCGGTTTCCTTAAAGGTGGAATTGATGCCTGGATTAAAAGTGGCAGAGAAACAGACGAAATCATCTCCATAACAGCAGAGCAATTGGCCGACCGAAGAGAAAAATCGGGGAATTTAAATATCCTGGATGTCCGCAAGGAATCGGAATACTTTTCTGAGCATTTACTGAATGCTATAAATGTACCATTAGACTACATCAATGAGCACATGCCAAAAATTGACAAGGATAGAATCTATTACGTGCATTGTGCCGGCGGATACCGATCAATGATTTTCAACTCCATTCTGCGTGCCCGTGGTTTTGAGAACCTTATCGATATCAAAGGTGGCTTTAAGGCCTTGAAAGAATCGGGCAAGCTTCAACTATCCGATTATGTTTGTCCAAGTAAAATGACCAATCCATAAACTGTTATGCTGGAACTATTAAGACAACCCTGGCCTTGGTATACCTCAGGGGCTGCCATTGCCTTTATTATGGTTTTGCTGCTTATTTTCGGAAAATCCTTCGGCTTTTCATCTAATTTAAGAACCCTGTGCACCCTTGCCGGTGCGGGCAAAAGACACCAGTTTTTTGACTTTGACTGGAAGACTCAAAAATGGAACCTGCTGTTTCTCCTTGGCGCTGTTCTTGGCGGTGTTATTGCAGCGACCTTACTCAAGAGCGAAATCCCCATGGCTTTATCACAATCCACAATTGATGATCTGGCAAAGCTGAACATTATTTTTGATGGACAATTGAATCCATCACAGCTGTTCGGATATCAGCTCATTAGTTCCTCTAAGGGAATAGTGATCTTGCTGGCCGGTGGAGCTTTAGTCGGCTTTGGGTCCCGCTATGCCGGCGGTTGTACCTCCGGACATGCGATCAGCGGTTTATCAAACTTACAACTTCCCTCCTTACTTGCCGTAATTGGCTTCTTTACCGGGGGCTTAGTGATGACACATTTTTTATTACCATTAATATTTTAGAAACATGAAAGGAGTAAAGTTTATACTGACAGGAATACTATTTGGTATCGTAATGGCAAAATCTGAGGCCATTTCCTGGTACAGAATTCAGGAGATGTTCCGTTTTCAGTCCTTCCATATGTACGGAATTATCGGAACGGCAGTAATTCTCGGTATGCTTGCCGTATACCTCATCAAAAAAACTAAACTCAGGAATATTCAGGGCCAACCGATCGTCTTGCATGACAAGGACAAAAGCTGGTCGCGTTACCTGATCGGAGGTTCAATTTTTGGGTTGGGCTGGGCGTTAACCGGTGCCTGCCCGGGACCAATGTTTGTAAATATCGGATATGGATACTGGGCTATGATCATTGTCGTATTGGGCGCCCTAAGTGGAACTTACC
>NZ_JBFTNT010000343.1:0-7182 GCF_056397585.1 Pedobacter sp. 05L430
CTTCATATCAGTGAGGCCGTTCTTGCATTGGCAACAGCAGATTTACTTCATGAGTCAGTAGCAGAATTAGAACAGATTTTTGAGATGCATAAATAGGATTAAGGTTAAAAGGTGGCGCTGCGAACCAATTCGAATCTAAATTGTTATTTATACAAGTTTGTTTATTAACTAAATAAAATGTTTCAAACATGGGATTAATGGGATATTACCTGATAGCAGGAATTATGTTTGTTGTAGGTCTTATTGTTAGCAACAGGCTCAAAAGTAAATTTAAGGAATATAGTGAGATTGGACTTGCTAATGGCATGAGTGGTAGGGAGATCGCCGAAAAAATGCTGTCTGATAATGGGATTCATGATGTGCGGGTTATATCTACGCCTGGGCATTTAAGCGATCATTATAATCCGGAAGATAAGACTGTAAACCTGAGTCCTGATGTTTTTGAGGGCAGAAGTATATCAGCTGCAGCGGTAGCGACCCACGAATGTGGCCATGCTGTTCAACATGCCACTGCATATAGTATGCTTACATTTAGAAGTGCTATTGTTCCCCTTGTCAATATCAGCACTCAACTCTCGCAATGGGTAATACTTGCGGGCCTAGGCTTTTTAATAGGACGCGCCAACCCTACCATATTATTAGTGGGAATTATCCTGTTTGCTATCACCACAGTCTTTACAATTATTACACTTCCGGTTGAATATGATGCGAGTAACCGCGCATTGAAATGGCTCGAAAATAGTCATATTACTACACCTTATGAGCACGATAAAGCAGCTGATGCACTGAAATGGGCGGCCCGAACATACGTTGTTGCTGCAATAAGTTCAATAGCTACATTATTGTATTATATTTTACTTTTTGTAAACAGTAGGGATAGAAACTAGGACATATTCATTGCCCCTAATGTATTTGCCATCAACGTAGCCATCTAATTGTTCTGYCAGGTTATCCTTCCAGAACAGTTCAATACCATATTCATGAGTAACTTCCTTCATTTAAGAAGATAAATATAGCTTAATTGAACCTTTAAAAAAAAGCTAATTTGTGTACCTTTAGCATATATACTAATTTAACTGGTACACCTTATTACTTAATCTAAATTATACGGCAATGAAAAAAATCCTTGTGTTGTGTTCTCTCTCTATTTTTTTATTGTCATGTTCTAGCGTAAAGMAACAGAAATCAGACGGCTGGATTAGTTTGTTCGATGGCAAAACTTTTAACGGCTGGAAAAAAAATCAAAATCCCGAGACCTTTACAATAGAAAATGGTGCGATAAAGGTGGCCGGGCCTGTTTCTCATTTATTTTATGATGGTTCAGTAAGTAATCATAATTTTAAAAACTTTGAATTTAAAGCACAAGTAATGACTAAGCCTGGTGCAAATTCAGGGATTTATTTCCATACCGCTTTCCAGCAGGAGGGATTCCCGGGTAAAGGTCACGAAGTTCAGGTAAACAACTCTCACAGTGATTGGCGAAGAACAGGAAGCTTATATGCAGTTCAGGATGTGAAAGAAACTTACGTAAAAGACAATGAATGGTATGAAGAATATATCATGGTTAAAGATAAAAACGTTACCATTAAAATAAACGGGAAAACGGTTGTCGAATATACTGAGCCGGATAATGTTGCAAAGGAAAATATTGGAGGCAAAGCTATTTCTGACGGTACCTTTGCTTTACAGGGGCATGATCCGGGTAGTGTAATCTATTATAAAGATATTATGGTTAGGCCGTTGCCCAACTAATTAAATAAAATATGAATAATTTGAAGATTGGCTGGGCTGGGCTTGGCAATATGGGCAGTGCTATGGCTGCAAACTTGCTGAGGGCAGGATACGAAGTACGAGTTTACAACAGGAATAAGGATAAAGAAAAGGAATTGACAAGTGCAGGCGCGCAATCTGCTAAAGATCTGCGTGAATTGGTTGATTCTTGTGATGTTGTTTTTACCATGTTATCTGATGATCATGCTGTAAAGGAAGTTTATAATGAAACCAATGGCCTTTTATCTGGAGAAAACTCAGGTAAATTGTTAATTGATATGAGTACTGTCGCTCCGGAAACATCAAGATATTTATCTGCTCTTTCTGAAAAACATAAGATGAAATTTATTGAGGCTCCGGTTTCCGGAAGTGTAAAGCCAGCCCAGGATGGAACCTTGATTATTCTGGTTGGCGGAAGTGCTGAGAACTATAATAAGGCAAAACCTCTTTTTGATGTATTGGGAAAACTTTCTTTATACTTAGGTGGAGCCGGAGCGGGTAGTTCGGCAAAGCTAGCAATCAATTACCTGCTTGGTATCAATATACAAGCTCTTGCTGAGACTGTTCTTTTTGCAGAACAAAATGGAATAAGCAAAGAAAATATGTTAACCATTATTAATGAGGGCGCGTGTGGAAATGGAATTATTAAAATTAAAACGCCATCAGTTTTAAATAACAATTATCCGGCAGCCTTTGCGCTTAAGTATATTGTTAAAGATTTAAAGTTGGCAAAAGAAGCCGGCCTTTCCTCGCCATTATCAATACCACTTTTGAATACCTTTAGTGCAGCAATGAATGAAGGAGGTCTTGGCGATCAGGATCTTATGTCTGTTATTAAATACCTGGAAAAGACTTAATCTGTAACGCTTTGTAGAAACGTTAGAGCGCTATTTTATTCTTATCTTTAGCACATTGCTATTACATTGTTGAATGACGGAAAAAGAAGGATACAACTCGGAAAATTTTGACTTCTCTACGCTGAAGCCGATTTTAAATGCCAAGCAAAATGTTAAGCTACCTGTATCCGAAACAAAGGGAAATACAAAAATGATATTGATATTTAGTCAACATCGTTTTTACAGACATTTGGTAGTAGAACTTGCAGAAGCTGAAATTACTTTAAACGGAAAACCTAAAAACCCACTTACTTTTATTGATCCGACTGACATGATCTGGAAAACAGATAGTCAGGAGGAGCTGAAATTTTATACCGGTATTTCAAAGTTCAGAAATAACTACGATGCAGGTAAATCAGAATCTGATCTGGAAGGACTTAAAGCAATGGCTAAAAATCCATTGGGATTTGAAGTATACCTTCATGACGAGAAGGTTTCAACGAATATTACCGCATCATCTATTATACCGGGACAGCTAAAGGTTTTAAAGGTTGATCTTACTTTAACAGTAGATGAAAAAGGAGATTTTTTTGAAATTTCGGCAAAACTGTTGCTGGAAAATAAGCCTTTCTCTTTGGATATGCTTAAGGTAAAGTATCATTATTTTATTCCTGTTATCAGATATGGCAGTCTGGAAATTCCGATACTTTCTAAAAAGCAAATTAGAGCCAAAGATAAAAGAGGAAACATATTTACATTAAATAGAGATGAGGATACAGAGTTCCAGTTTATATCCAATATTTCAAGAGAGCACCCGTTCTTTTATGAACAGGTACAGGAATTACCGGAACAAGCACATGCTGACTGCTTTTACCTCCATAAAAAGAGATTTACAGAAGATAACTGGTTCCTAAATGCTTTTGAGGCATGGCGAAATAAAGGGATAACAATTCTTGGTTTTAATGAATTAAAGAACAATAACTTAAACCCGTACAAAGCTGATATTTCTATTAACGTGATCAGTGGTATAGATTGGTTTGAGACTTCAGTAAAAGTTAAATTTGATAAGCAGGCGGTTTCATTAAAACATCTGCATCGTTCAATCCGCAACAAAAGTAAGTTTGTTCAATTGGATGACGGCACGTTAGGGATATTGCCTGATGAATGGATTGAGAAGTTTACAGGCTACTTTAGTGCAGGAGAGGTAGTGGAAGAAACTATTCGTACTTCAAAAATTAATTATGCTTCGGTTGACGAATTGTATGAACTGGAGCAACTAGATGAAGTTGTTAAAGATGAAATGAAACTTTATCGCTCTAAGTTGTCTGATTTTGAATCTATTAAAGAAGTAGAAGTTCCTTCAGGACTTAATGCCACGCTACGTGGATATCAGAGAGAAGGCTTAAACTGGTTGAATTTTTTAGATGGTTTTAATTTTGGAGCTTGTTTGGCAGATGATATGGGATTGGGTAAAACCATACAGGTACTTGCATTCATCCTTTCACAGCGAGAGAAAGGTCATCATAATACCAATTTAGTGGTAGTTCCTGCTTCACTTATTTTTAACTGGCAACAGGAGGTAGAGAAGTTTGCGCCGTCCATAAAAATACGGATTGTATATGGTTCAGACCGGGCCAAGGTAGTTCATGATTTCGATAATTACGAGATCATTTTAACGTCGTATGGAACGCTATTGGCTGATATCAGGTTCCTTAAAGAATATAGGTTCAACTATATTTTTCTTGATGAATCACAAACAATTAAGAATCCGGAATCGCAACGTTATAAGGCCGTTCGCTTATTGAGATCGAGAAATAAAGTTGTGCTTACCGGAACGCCGATAGAGAACAATACTTTCGATTTATATGGGCAGCTGTCCTTTGCCTGCCCTGGTTTGCTTGGAACCAAGCAGCAGTTTAAGAGACTTTATTCAGTGCCGATAGATCAGTTTAAAAATACAAGAAGTGCTCTGGAACTACAAAAAAAGATCAATCCATTTATACTTAGGCGCACAAAAGAGCAGGTAGCCAAAGAACTTCCTGATAAAACCGAAATGGTGATATATTGTGAAATGGGGGCAGAGCAGCGCGATATTTATGAAGCCAATAAGGAAGAAATTCGTGACTATCTGATAGGTAAATCTGAAGATGAGCTTGCCAAGAGTAGTATGCATGTTTTACAGGGAATTACAAAATTAAGGCAAATCTGTAACTCGCCGGCAATTTTAAAAGAAGGCAAACATGAAAATACATCCTCTAAATTGGATGTATTAATTGAACAGATAGAAAATAAGTCTCCTCATCATAAGATTCTTGTATTTTCTCAGTTTGTAACTATGCTTGATCTGGTAAAGCGAGAGCTTGTTGATAGAAATATTGGTTTTGAATATTTAACAGGTCAAACCAGAAACAGATCTGCAGTGGTTGGGTCTTTTCAGGATAACCCGAATATTCGTGTTTTTTTAATTAGTTTAAAGGCAGGGGGCACGGGTTTGAATCTAACTCAGGCCGATTATGTTTACCTCATTGATCCATGGTGGAACCCGGCAGTTGAAAATCAGGCGATAGACAGAAGCTATCGCATCGGGCAGCAAAAAAATGTTGTGGCGGTAAGATTAATTTGCCCTGATACAATTGAAGAGAAGATTATGAAGATGCAGGACAGCAAGAAAGATTTGGCTACAGATTTGATAAAAACAGAAGAGTCGATATTCAAGACACTGACTAAAAAGGATTTATTGGGATTATTAGGTTAATAGATATATGTTAAAAAATAAATACATCGGAAACGGGATACTTGTGCTGACAGGAAGTTTGTTGTCAGTATCATTTTATGCATTTAGAGCGGCAAAAAGAGATATTGTTCCAATTAGTTTGGAGCGAGTGGCTCGTGTAACAGGTAAAACCATTTCAGGTGAAACCTTGCCCAATCCAAATAAGACAAATGAACTTTACGATGTAGGAGGTACAGATTTAGGTATAGCCTGGAAAATGGGGAATGGAAAAGTAGGTTTCTTTTTTGGTGATACTTATGGTAACGATTTTAAAGTGGTAAATGAGGGTGGACCAGGGAAAGCGGGCAATTGGCGGTCAAACGTATTGGGGTTATCGAGCGATAAAAATCTTGGGGACGGGCTTACTTTTGATGGTATGGTAGCGCACCAGATTGTTCCAAGTCCGCATATTATTGATGGTACTGGCAGCCATACAACCATTCCAACTGCGGCAATACATGCTGCGGGTACAGATTACGTTCATTATATGGATGTAAGAAAGTGGGGTAACATTGGAAGTTGGACTACAAACTATTCTGGCTTATATAAATCTACAAACAATGGTCAGAATTGGGTTAAATGTAATGAGATACGCTTTGGGGCTTTAAGTAATTTTGCTCAGGTAACTTACGCTAAAAAAGATGGTTTTGTGTATATGATAGGAACCGTTCCGGGCCGGTGGGGATCAGCTCACCTTGCCCGTTTTAAGGAAAGTGACATTTTAAAGCAAACCGCTTACGAATACTGGAGCACAACAAAGGGCTGGGTTAAAAATGATGAGAGTAGTGCCGATGCGGTAATTGAAGCACCTTTAGGCGAGCTTTCGCTAGCATACAATAAAAAGTTTAAACGCTGGATAATCACTTATTTAAATGAAAAGAAAGCCGAAATTGTATTGAGAGATGCTGAAAACATTACAGGACCCTGGAGCTCCGAGAAAACACTAGTAAAGGCAACGGAATATCCGGGATTGTATGGCGCCTTTATGCATCCGGTAAATGAGAATAGCGATGAATTCTATTTTCTGATGTCTATGTGGAAACCTTATAATGTTTTTCTGATGAAGGCTAAACTAAAATTTGCAGATTAGCTATACTTACACCATATTTATACAATTAATAAAGTACCTATTAACTACTGAAAAATGCAATACCGGGAATTATTAGATCTGCTCAGAGCGCATGTTGCAAGCTTGTTTCAGTCTCACGAAGACGAACGTTTTATTTATCATAATTTACATCACACGGAACAGGTTGTTGAAAACGTAGTTAGAATTGCTAACCATTACCAGCTATCTGACCAGGATTTCTTTATTGTTGTTGCCGCAAGTTGGTTTCATGATATGGGATATTTTTTTGATTGCACTCAGCATGAAATAAAAGGAGCGGATTTAGCCAACGATTTTTTATCTGATAAAGATGTTTCTCCAGAAGTAATTGATCAGGTAAAAGGTTGTATTATGGCTACCAAGATGCCTCAAAACCCAGAGGGACTGTTGCAGCAAATTGTTTGTGATGCAGATCTTTTTCATCTGGGAAGTGATAGGTTTAAAGAACGCAATAGGTTAATGCGTAAAGAAGCCGAGGCATTTGTTAAGCATAAAATTGACAAGACTAACTGGAGAATTAAAACAATAGCGCTATTTAAAGCACACCATTACCATACCGAATTTTGCCAGCAGCTGCTTAATGCTAAGAAAGCAGAAAATCTTGCTGAACTGGAAAATAAACTCATAAAAGAACAAAACGTGGATATAACGGGAGTTTCTAAAATTGAAGATTCTAAAGAAAAAGAAACAAAAGG
>NZ_JBFTNT010000344.1:0-7245 GCF_056397585.1 Pedobacter sp. 05L430
TGTGAAACAGTGTATGCAGATTCTCTCGCCAATTTCTGAAACAGTGTTGGTGCCGGTTCCAACCTTGCACACCGTATTTATCCATACAAGCGGTAAAATGATTTTTGGCCTCAATAGCTTGACGATAGGTTCCGAACGCAGATTTGTAGGTAAACAAAACATGGACTATAAACTGCAATCGGACCGCTGGCTGGTTGAAATACTAGGTTTGTTATTGTATGAATTAGATACATCCAAGTGCGCCGTGCAGGAACTTGTCAGGTCAGGGAAAATAGCGAAAGAAAACTTGTCATTGCTACAAGATAGTCATGGACTAATTTTTTGGTCTATAATTAATAAAGCGACTCAATTTACACCCGCAAACAGGTATGCTCTGGTCGATTACTTTTTGAAAGATGTCGCTATCTGGACTCAAATTCAGACTGCCTTCCTAGCAAACCAAAATATACTAGAGGCAGATAAAAAATTAGTGAATACGCTTTGGAGCATTGAAATCAAAATCAACCGGATCGCAGCCAGAGAATACCACGCCAGTGAGAGCTTACTCAATTATGGGCTGAAAATGCAGCGTCGGATAGTTGATATGCTTGCTGACAAGGAGGTTCATCAGGCAGCACCATTTACTGACAGTTGGCAGCTGATCGGATACGGTGAGCACTATGACAGGCACCTGGCAACCGTGCAGGCCACTGCCATTTCCAAACGGGTTGACGACCTTGTAGTGACTTATCGTCAAAACCTAGGTATCAAAGAGGACATCACTTTCACAAAATGGTTACTTATATCTTCTGCTACCATCGAACTCGAGGCACTTAGAAGGTCTATGTTTTTACTGGCGAAAGATAAAGCTGTTGAAGATGAACTGAAAAAGTTGACGGAATTTCTTGCTATGGAGACTGCTACTGGACACACGTTTATTGTGAAGTCCGTTTCTGATGCCCCATTAATCAGGGAATCGTGTGCAGTGTTTAAAGAAAATTTGCCCGACCTGGAAAACCGTATTAAGGTCTGGCTGGAACGACCAGCGACCATACCATCACCATTATGGACTTATGATATACTACTGGTGATGTTCATTATTGTTTCTAAATATTATGGACTTGAGTTTTTATCAGATTCGGGAAAGTCATGTCAGCTTAAAGCGAGGCGGAAGTTATTTAATGCCACAGAGGTAATGATTATTCTTCAAAAATTAACAGAGATTTTCAGGTGTGACTTAGGTAGGGTTACTACCAATTCGCATGTTTTCGGAGCGCCTTATACGGTTTCGAAAATGATTGGTCTAAATGAAGTCAACCTGCACCTAGCTAGAAATCTTTACCGCTGTTATGATTACCTGCAGGTTGCCATTAATGGCCAGCTTAAGTTTAGCGATTTTGCGGTGTTTATCAGGTCTAGGAGGAAACAGGTATTGTTGTCCCAGCCACTAGTCATCGAAGAGATACACAATCCTTTCGACACCCATCACGGGATTGGCTGCGCTTTCTCAATTGATGTGCAGGAAGTGAATGGTAAGCTTGTTCCTAGCTTCGCGTCATTTCCCATTGTAGGACATAAGACTCTGGACAGAAAATTATTGCCAGAATTAAAAAAGGTATCTGCTTACATTTTGCTGTCTTGGCGTACCAATTATCAACGAAGAAATCCCTATACTTCGATGTTATTAGACCTACACATCCTGTATCTCGTCGGAGGTGTTTTAGTTTTTTATATTGCATTACAACTGTTAGGCCAGCCTGGTGAGAAGGAAGTGGTACTAAATGGTTTCGTTTATGGAATTATCTTTATCCTGTTTAGTTCGTATTTTGTTGTTTCCTGGAAACGCTTTATGAACCATAAATCGAAGATATCAGTCTTCATAAAAGAGTTGAATTAGTCTTAACTGTGAGGTGCTGCCCCTGCTGCTTAATACGCCGATAGCCTTCTTCGATTTACTTTTGATCAACCCATGTAATACAGTGTGTATATTTTGGTGAAAACATACACACCAAAACATACACATGTAGCTGTGCAAATTATTTCTCTGGCTTCTTCTTGTTCAGGTAACCACAGCCGTACATCTCGTAAATCTTTGATAATGGGAGCTCTGGGCTTTCTTTTTGGGTAAATCTTCGCTGGTACTTTTTCTTAAAGTCTCTACTAATGGGGTCTGCAACCGGACCACCTGCAATGTTGGCTAATTTCTCCAAATCCTTCAAGAAACTGTGTGACAGAAGGTTTTCCATGAGTACACTGAAACATAGCTAACATGTTGATTGTTAGCTATGTTTGTTTTTTAGAATCGCTCAGTTCAAACCAATCTGGTCAGTTTATTCACTTTTTGATTTGCAAATGCTTGTGAATTTCAATTTTTGAACTGTTTTGGAGATTCATCCTTAAAAAGCTAGAGTTCTCCGTATTTGAGCCAATCAGCACATGCTTCTTTTAAATTACCCCAGTGCTTGTCTGCAGATTTCCCAGCTGTCTAGGTTTTCTACGTCGTCTGCCTTAACTTTAGGGCGAGAAGAAATTGTAAAAAGAAATGGCTGTAGTCCCTAAAATTAAAACTTATCATTTTCTCCCATATAAATATGGTTCGGAACTGTTGTTGGATATTGGACGTATCGAAACATTGAATCATTATGTATTAGATAGTACGTTACATCAACTTAGTTTTTACGAAGTTATTTTCATTGAAGAGGGAGCTGGCATTTTTACATTAGATGAAAATAAGACCTTAATAAGCCCAGGAACGATCATTTTCACAAGTCCAGGACAGGTGCGTTGTTGGGAAATTGAGCAAGATGTAAGGGGCTATGTATTGTTCTTTGAAAAAGACTTTCTCCATCTTTTCTTTTCGGACGAACTATTCCTATATCGGTTTCAATATTTCCATCAATATTCACGTCCAAACGACATGCAGCTATCCGAGGTGCCATTTGTAAAATGTCTGGAGCTTTTATATGCAATAGAAGAAGAGTTTAGGCAGCTTCAGAATGATAGTAATCATTTGATCAGATCCCTTTTATATCAATTGCTCGTACTTCTCAATCGATATTATGCAGGTGCCTACAATGTTCAAAGAGACACCTTTGTCCATCCAGATTTTTATAGGTTTCGATCCTTGCTGGAAAAGAAATTTGTGAATGACCAAAGTGTTGAGGCCTATACAAAAATGCTGAATGTCAGCTCTGGATTCCTGAATAAAATTTGCAGGCAGTTTAGCGGATTATCAGCCCAACAAATGATCCATTACAAGTTGATTTCAGAAATAAAGAAACAACTTTGTCAAAATAAATCCTCAAAAGAGATTTCCTACGAGTTTGGCTTTTCAGATCCGTCTAATTTTAACCGTTTCTTTAAAAAATTTACAGGTACCACACCTCAGCAATACCGAAAAAAGATTTAAATGACCATTTTAAAGACAAAATGACCATTTTAATAGGATAAGCATGTTCTAATTTTACAAAAAAAAGAACATGATAAAATACACATTTAGTCTTCTCCTGCTCATGATGAGCATACTGGTCGTACAGGCAGAACAATTATATGTTAATCCTCAGACTGGTAATGACACAAATTCCGGAAATAAGGCACGTCCGTTAAAGACAATTATTGAGGCAGCTAAGCGCGTAAACTTAAACAAAGAACAGGGAGCAACCACAATCTTCCTATCAGAAGGTATACACCTGCTAACACAAACCGTTGTATTCACCAATGACAAGTATACCCTTAAAAACCGTCTTGTCATTCGTGCGGACGTTATGCCTGACGATGAAGACTGGACTCCTCAAAAAATGCCGGTTGTAGTAACAGCAGTGCCGCTTGTACCAGGTATAGGCGGAGAAGAAGCAAAAGGTATACAACCGGAGATTAGCCATGTGACCATTGAAGGCCTAAGATTTACTGGCAGTCCAGATTACTCTTATATAGATGGAACCAATCTACGTCGTTCCTATCCAATATGGCGTGATGGAAAAAGATTGGACGATCTAGTTGTAACACAATGTCTGTTTGCTGGAGATGTCGATGTATTACCGTTGCATGTGGGGGTTATAGCCAATGGTTATGGCCTGGTTATCGACCATTGTGTTTTTTTTAATTGCAAAAATCCAGTCGTTTTTTGGCAAACTGATGGAGGAACTGGTAGCCGTAATGCCATGCGTTATTCGCTGGTATATGGCTCGAAAAAGATCAGAGTAAACGCAATTACCTGCAATTAGCGGAAGGTTCGACCGGTTCGAACATAAAGGCAGGACTTTTTAAAAAGAACCAGTAGTTGAAATTAATAATGAATACACATGGACAAACTAATTCGATTGACCCGGTTTCGCCAATTTTGAAATATCTCAAAATCGATTGATTATCAGAAGGTAATCGGCAAATTGTTTTTTGGCAAAAAACTGGTTTTAAGCTACTGTTTGCAACCAATGGTCAAGAACTTGAATATATTTCATATTTTTGAGTTGACCAATAACATCTAGCCATCCATACAAAATAACAGCATGTTATACTTCACCAGCATTGCAATTTCTTTATACTTGTTCGTACTATTAGCAGTTAAGCCTAACAAAATAACTGCAGATAAGCTACTCATGATTTGGCAGCTGATAGCAACGCTTCACTTAGCCAGTTTATATTTGCAGGTTTCAGAAAATTATCGCCAATTCCCCAATTTAATAGGCTGGGGAGATTTATTGGCACTTGTGCATGGGCCTTTTTTGTATCTATATATCCTTCATCTAACCACACCAATAAAATTTAGCAAGAAAAAGCTACTTCATTTTTTACCTGTTGCTTTTGCCTATCTTCTATGGATGTCTTTTTTGCTACAAAACCCAGCGCAAAAGCTGTTGCTTTATGACCAGGGCTTTTCCTCACCTTACTATAAAACCATTGGAATCATCACCAATATTTGCATCATCATTTCGGGAATTATTTATGTATTAGCCGCAATTGTTTTACTGCATCGATATAAGAAAAAAATAAGCGAAGAATTTTCAACTACAGATAAAATCAGCTTGAATTGGCTACGTTACCTGATTGTAGGCATCGCTGGAATTTGGGTTTTTGTTATTTTTTATCCCAAAGCAGAGAGTATCTATTTCAGTGCCTCGTTGTACATATGCTTCATCGGTTTTTTAGGTGTACGCCAACAGCAAATATTCAAAACCGCCAATACCTCATCCCGCTCTGCTACTGAGAATCCCAACTTTTCTACTCAAAAAGAAAACCTTTCAGAAGAGCCTGCTAACGTGGCATTAATGCCCAATAAAATAAAATACGACTGGTCTTCACTTACGGATGCCGAAGCTGAACGTATTTTCCAGCAACTTAACAGGATAATGGCACAAGAAAAACTATATAAAAATGCGGAACTTACACTAAGCAAGTTAGCTGAATCCTTAGAGCTAAAAGATGCTGTGCTATCGCAAGTGATCAATTCTAAATTTAACAAGAGTTTTTACGACTATGTCAATTCACTTAGGGTAGATGAATGTGTAAAAATGATTGCTGATGAAAAAAACCATAACTACACGCTGCTATCGATAGCTTTTGATTGTGGCTTCAATTCTAAATCTTCATTCAATCGCAATTTTCGCAAATTCACGGGTAAATCTCCTTCAGATTTTTTCAGAAAACCAACCGATCTAACATACCACAAGGCGTTGTAGGTCCGCCGTTTTCTTATTATTGCTCAGTCATTTCTTCGCTATAATAGGCTTATTTGAAAAGCGAATTATATTATTTATGGTTAAGTATTTAAAGTATTTCACCACTTTAAATAACGCATTATTCTAATCAATAAGAGGTGCCACGAAGCCTCGTGGGGCGATTGACATTTCTCAGTGTTTCATTTTTGCATTCAAAACCCTGGAGTTTTAAATTAATAATCCATGAAACAAAACTTATTTTATTTACTACAATGATGTTAACAATGTATCCCGCAAAAAAAAAACGAGGCTGACGACCCTGCTAAGTTTTACCTAAAAAATGCGAGCATTGAGTATAAATGTACCCTAGCTTCTGGCACCCCTAGCGGTTTAGACATCATTTACACGAATGAAAGTGCAGGACTTTTTAAAAGGAACCAGTAGTTGAAACAACAATGAATACACAGAAAATCACCAAAATCAGTAGTCAAATTTATATTGGTTTTTCAATCTTCAGTATAGCTTATGTTAGTGTTTTATCAATTTATAATCCACAGGGAACTATGGATTTGGTAGCTACGCAATTATCTAATACAGATGCAATAAGTTCCATAAGAGGCATATATGGTGGCGTTGGTTTAGTTATTTGCTTTTCTCTGGTTCACCTTTTGTTAAAGGATGTAAAAAAGGCACTCATTTTTCTTTCACTGTTTTGGCTAGCCTATTCTATCTCTAGATTGATAACAATCTTGGTTGATGGGCCTTTGGGCGAATTTGGTTCGCAATGGCTGGTCATAGAGTCTACTTTAGGCATTTTGGCCTTAGTATTATTGCTGTTTTACAGACGCTTTAGATAAATAGGTTAGCAATACTTCTACTACACATGAAAAACAATCAAATAATAACAAATCTTAAAAAACAATTATGAAATCAATCTCAAAAAAATCTTTATTAACAGTTATGGTCATATCACTAGGTGTTTTGTCTTTAGCATCATGCAAAAAGAAACCTGGCGATAACCCGGATAACGGGAATAAAATTTCAATGAAAATGACAGTTACAGTAACAGGCGCAGATCAAAACGATCAGGTAGATGTTCAGGTAAGTGCCGGAAACCATGATGCCAGCCAGTACGGAGCCCCTGTTTGGAAAATGAATGGCACGTCGCAGGGTAATCAGCAAAGTATACTAATAGACGAGAAAAGCTTTATAGGCACCACAAAAACATATGTATTCGAAACCGTAAAACCATTTGATTTTGGGGAAATGAGCATTAGTGTTGTTAATTTAGAGGGTGGCCCGATCACCGCCAGCTATAAAACTGAAGTTGATGGCAAGGTGGAAACGAATGAAAATATGGTGATTGCAGTAGACCAATCTCAAAATAAAAGATTCACATATGGATCAAATAAATAAGTCTAATTGATTAAGCCAGTTCATCGATTAAAAGAGCCTGTATCATAAATCATGGTCAGGTTCTTTTTTCTTTGTTTCTGGTTGACTTGTAGCTTTATAGTTTTTTTGTATATTTCAGTAAAAGTGACGGAGAACCATTTTGTAGTGGAATCGAGGCGTACTACAGCGGAATATCTACAAGTCAATACTATTAGAC
>NZ_JBFTNT010000345.1:0-4150 GCF_056397585.1 Pedobacter sp. 05L430
GTGCCGTCCATGTAATGATTAACAATGTATATGTGGGTTTTTTCACTATCAGGCAGCAATGGAGAAATGGCTTTAAAGAATTGATGTTTAAGCTAAATACTCAGGCCGATTTACATCTGCTATCGGGAGATCATAACCACGAAAAAAAACAGCTCATCCCCTTCTTCCAGGACAGCAGCAAACTACATTTTGAACAATCTCCTCAAGACAAACTTGACTATATCCAACAACTTCAAAAAGAAGGAAAGAAAGTTTTAATGTTCGGCGACGGACTAAATGATTCAGGTGCCCTTAAACAAAGTGACTTGGGCGTTGCCATTACAGATAACATAAACAATTTTTCTCCTGGATGCGACGCCATACTGGATGGATTATCATTTCATAAAATTCCTCAATTTATCCAGCAGGCAAAAGACGCGGTAAAAGTAATCGGAATGTCCTTTGTCATTTCTCTGATGTACAATACAGCCGGATTATATTTTGCCGTACAAGGACTTTTATCACCATTGATGGCGGCGATACTAATGCCACTAAGTACCATTACAATAATCCTGTTTACCTCGCTTGCAGTAAGACTATTTGCACATAAAAACAAATTACTATGAACATGATTTATTTACTCATTGGCTGTAGTATTTTACTAGCCCTGATGTTTCTTTTGGCTTTTTTCTGGATGATTAAATCTGGTCAGAATGATGATACGTTTACCCCGGCTGTAAGAATTCTTTTTGATGACGAGGTAGCCGAAAGGGAAATACAAATAAGTGACGAAGATCATGCCTAGCTAAAACTTACATCACATATAGCCGTACCTGGCAGCAGTAATTTTACAACCGTTAACTATAATTTCAATATGACTGAAAAATTCTATTACGATAACAAGATCGTTAGGAACTTTGCCGTAGCCACCATTGTTTGGGGAATCATTGGCATGACAGTCGGGCTTCTGGCTGCTATGCAGCTTTTTAAGCCCGAGCTAAACATGGGTTCGCAGTATACAACTTTTGGGCGCATCAGGCCTTTGCATACCAATGCTGTAATTTTTGCATTTGTAGGCAATGCCATCTTTATGGGGGTTTACTATTCCCTACAGCGGTTGCTGAAAGCAAGAATGTTTAGCGACATGTTAAGTAAAATTCATTTTTGGGGCTGGCAGCTTATTATTGTTTCAGCGGTAATTACGCTTCCGCTGGGCTTTACCTCATCTCATGAATATGCTGAACTGGAATGGCCAATTGACATTGCCATAACCGTGATTTGGGTGGTCTTCGGGATAAATATGTTTGGTACAATTATCAAAAGAAGAGAACAGCACATGTATGTTGCGATATGGTTTTACATCGCAACCTTTGTTACGGTAGCTGTCTTACATATTGTCAATTCATTTCAATTACCCATATCATTGTTTAAAAGTTATTATTTGTATGCAGGTGTTCAGGATGCTTTAGTTCAATGGTGGTACGGTCACAATGCCGTAGCCTTCTTTCTAACTACCCCCTATTTGGGAATGATGTACTACTTTCTTCCAAAAATGGCTAACCGACCGGTATATTCTTATAAGTTAAGTATCCTGCACTTTTGGTCGCTGATATTCATCTACATCTGGGCAGGTCCTCACCATCTTCTATATACATCACTCCCATCATGGGCACAATCATTAGGTGTAGTGTTTTCTATTATGCTCATCGCGCCCAGTTGGGGAGGCATGATCAATGGCTTGTTAACCCTTCGTGGAGCATGGGACAAAGTGAGAGAAGATGCCACATTGAAATTTATGGTTGTCGGCTTAACAGCATATGGTATGGCCACTTTTGAAGGCCCAATGCTTGCACTAAAACAAATTAATGCTATTGCCCACTACACGGACTGGATTGTTGCCCACGTACACGTAGGTGCATTGGGCTGGAATGGTTTTTTAACTTTCGGTATCCTGTATTGGTTAATACCCAGAATTTACAGAACACCCCTGTACTCAAAAAAGCTTGCTGCATTTCACTTTTGGATAGGAACACTGGGAATTATTTTCTATGCAGTGCCGCTTTACTTTGCAGGTTTTACCCAAGGCTTAATGTGGAAACAGTTTACTGAAGACGGGATGCTTAAATATCCCAATTTTCTTGAAACCTTATTGCAGATCATTCCAATGTATGTGTTAAGAGCCATAGGTGGCGCCATGTATTTGATTGGTGTCATAGTAATGACCTATAACATCATTAAAACCGCCAGAGCAGGAAAACTACTTGCCAACGAACCTGCAGAAGCACAGCCGCTCTCAAAAACTTATGAGGCGGTAGGTTCAGACAAAAAAATTCATAGAATTCTCGAGCGAAAACCAATGGTATTTATGGTATTGTCTTTAATAGTGATCTTAATTGGGGGGATGATTGAGATGATGCCGACATTTACCATAAAATCAAACATCCCTACTATTAGTAGTGTAAAACCGTATTCACCGCTTGAATTGYAGGGAAGGGACCTTTATATACGAGAAGGATGTGTGAGCTGCCACTCCCAAATGATAAGGCCTTTCAGATCCGAAACAGAAAGGTATGGTGAGTATAGTAAAGCCGGTGAGTTCGTATATGACCACCCATTTCTTTGGGGTTCAAAACGTATCGGCCCTGATTTGGCAAGGGAAGGTGATAAATATTCCAATGCATGGCACTTTAATCACCTATTGGATCCTMAAACCATGTCACCAGGAAGTATTATGCCTCCGTATGAGTGGTTGATTAACCAAAAACTGGATACCACTACAACCATTGCCAAGATTAATGCTATGCGGACTCTTGGTGTTCCATATGAACCTGGTTTTGAACATAAGGCGAATAGTCATCTTAACAACCAGGCAAAAGAGATTGCTGCGGACCTTCGCAAAAGCAACGTACGTGTTCAAAGCGACAAAGAAATTATTGCAATTATAGCCTATCTGCAAAGATTAGGTACAGACATTAAAGCTAAGTAGAACTAAAATTCTTAAAGATGTTTAAACAATTTTTAAATCAGGTAGATGGTAGCCAGGTGTATTTAATAACATCACTTGGCATATTCCTATTATTCTTCATTATGGTAGCTGCATTGCTTTTGATAATGAAAAAGGATAAGATTAAGTATATGAGTGAATTACCCTTAAAAGATGATGTACAATGACAGATATGTTTATCTGGGCCTTACTGATTACCGCAGTATTGCTCCTTGCAGTATCAGTGCTGCTTCTAAAGGTAATTAAAGTATATGTGCATGAAAGCCTGAACCCTACTCAGTTCGCAACACCTGAAGAGAAAAGGTTAAGACGTATTGCTGCTGAAAAGACCGAAATCGCGCGACCTAAGAAACCATCAATCTGGGTAAAATTAATGGGCTTAAGGCCAATCGCTGAGGAGAAAGATATCGTAATGGAACATCAATTTGATGGAATTGCAGAGCTGGACAACCCTACTCCTGCATGGTTTATGGTTCTATTCTATGGAACAATCATTTTCGCCATTATTTATTTACTAAGCTACCACGTATTTGGTTTGGGAAACTTACAGGAAGAGGAATATGCAATAGAGTTAAGACAGGCTGAAGACGCTAAAATTGCTTTTCTTCAAAAACCAGGAAGCGCCGGGAATAAAATAAATGAGAACAATGTAGAGCAATCCAAAGATGCCGGGGTGCTTACCGCAGGAGCCGGACTTTTTAAAACTGCCTGTGCCCCATGCCATGGTGAGCATGCAGAAGGCTTGGTTGGACCAAACTTAACCGATGAGTTCTGGATTCATGGCGGTGGTGTTAAGAATATCTTTAAAACCATTAAATATGGAGTACCTGATAAAGGTATGATTGCATGGGAAAAAACACTTAAGCCTAAACAAATTGCCGACCTGGCCAGCTACATTATGTCTCTCAAAGGGAGCAACCCTGCCGGAGCCAAGGCACCACAGGGTGTAAAACAACAATAAGATGTCACAAACACCAGCACATTTTAGAGATCAGGTATCCACGCTTACTGATGATGGCCTGAAACGAAAATGGATCTATCCGAAGATAATAAAAGGAAAACTGTACAAATACCGTTCTGTGGTTAGCTATTTTTTCCTTTTATTGCTGATTTGTGCTCCGTTTATAAAATTGAACGGTGAACAACTTGTGCTGTTAAACGTAATAG
>NZ_JBFTNT010000346.1:0-4090 GCF_056397585.1 Pedobacter sp. 05L430
ATATAAACGTCCACAAAAAAGGGGTTATCATGATATATGATAGACCCCTTTTTTGTATCAATTTGCTTTAACCAATCTAGTCCTTATAGCAACGCTTCACATGGTTCACCCTTCTTTCACTCTTTGTCCACAAAAAGGTACTTTCGCGTGGATTTGGTGTATGCCTGGTGTGAACAATAAGTGGAAAAACAAGCCCTGGTATCCCCTTTTATTGTAAAATTTGATATACAATACGGATATGTCTTAAAATTTWCTAATTTTTAGGTTTCTAGAACTAAACCGGGATAAAAACAACCATTTTAATTATGCAGAAATATCTACTTCTCTCTCTCCTATTTTTTACAACGATCAGCTTTGCGCAAAAGAAACCGCTTGACCACACAGTGTATGATGCCTGGGAATCTGTTGCTTCCAGAAGGTTATCCAACAATGGAAATTGGGCGGCATATGGCATCGCTGCGCAGGAAGGAGATGCAAATTTGTATTTAACCAATCTGCTTACCAATGCGAAAACAAAAGTAAACCGGGTGGAAAGTGCTCAGTTTAGTGCTGATTCTAAATTCGCCGTGTTTGCCATTAAACCTTTTTATTCGGCTATACGACAAGCAAAAATCAAAAAGAAAAAAATAGAAGAAATGCCAAAGGACTCTTTGGGCATAGCCAACTTAACTAATCTCGCTATTGCAAAGGTTGCGCGTGTGAAATCTTTTAAACTACCAGAGAATGGCTTAGCCTTACTTGCTTATCAACTAGAAAAACCTATAGATACATCAAAGAAAGCACAGGGAGACACTGCTAAAAAGGATGACAAAGAAGGTTCTGATCTGATTTTCAGAAACCTTACAACAGGTACAGAACGTACTTTTAAATTTGTAAACGAATATGTTTTCAGTAAAGATGGTAAACAACTTGCCTTTGCTTGCACAGGTTCCAAAAAAGATAAGACAGCTCAAACAGGCGTTTTTCTTTTAAACACAGAAAAAGGCACGCTTAAAACATTGGTTAACGGAAAAGGAAGTTTCAAAAACTTTGTGTTTGACGATGAAAGTGAATCACTTGCATTTCTAGGAGAAAGAAGTCCGGAAAAAGCCGAAATTAAAGATTACTTTGTATACTATAACTCACCTTCGTTAGATACTGCCCAGGTTTTGGTAGACAATGACATCCCCGGCTTCCCTGCTAAATGGGCAGTTAGTGGCGATGGAAAATTAAACTTCAACAAAGAAGCCACAAAGCTGTTTTTTGGTATCGCTCCAATTAAAAAACCAAAAGATACTACCCTTATCGATTTTGAGCATGCACAGCTGGATGTATGGAGTTATAAAGACGACTACCTGCAGCCAATGCAGCTAAAAAATGCTGAAAAGGAATCGAAAAGAACTTATTTAACTTCTATCGAAATATTTAATAGTGATGTAAAAGTAGTGCCTTTAACAGACGTTAAACTGCCTGAAGCTAAACTAATTGATGAAGGTAACTCGAACTATGTACTTGCATCATCAGATTTTGGCAACAGAATCCAATCACAGTGGTCTGCAAATTCTATTAAAGACTATTATCTGGTTGATACAAAAACAGGATCAAGAAAAAAGATCATTGAAGGGCTTGTGGGAACTGCAATGCCATCACCATCTGGAAAATTTATACTTTACTTCGACAAAAAAACAGCTAACTGGTACACTTATACTATTGCAACAGGTAAGATTACACACCTAAATAACGGATTAAATGTTAAGCTTGTAGACGAAGAAAATGATGTACCGGATCAGCCAGATGCTTACGGACTTGCTGCATGGACTGAGGATGATAAAGCTGTTCTATTATACGACAGGTACGACATCTGGGAATTCTCTCCAGACGGAAAAAATGCTCCGCAAAACATCACCAATGGTTTTGGCAGGCAGAACAACATTACTTTCCGCTATCAACAACTAGACACCACCGTTCGCTTTTTGGGTAAAAAAGAGACGATACTGCTTGACGCCTTTAACAATACAACTAAAGAAAACGGATATTACAGAAAGAATATCGGCGACAATAAGAGCCCGGAGCTTGTTGTTATGGCTAAGTTTAAGTATTCAAATTTAGGCAAAGCAAGAGATGCCGATCGCTATATTTATGACAAGGCAAATTATACCAATTCTCCTAATGTTTTCGTATCAACAGATATGAAAACCGAGGTTAAATTAAGTAATACCAACCCTCAGCAACAAAATTACAATTGGGGAACTGCGGAACTGGTTAACTGGAGTACACCTAAAGGTTTTAAAGCCGACGGTATTCTTTACAAGCCTGAAGATTTCGATCCGGCTAAGAAATACCCTATGATTGTATATTTCTACGAGAAGTTATCAAATGGATTATATACGTATCAGCCACCAGCTCCTACTCCTTCAAGATTAAACATCTCTTATTTTGTGAGCAATGGGTATTTGGTTTTTGCACCAGATATAAGCTATGAAAGTGGCTATCCTGGCAAATCTGCAGAAGAATTCATTAATTCCGGGGTAGAATTTTTAAAGAAAAACTCATGGGTTGATGGCACTAAAATCGGTATCCAGGGACAAAGCTGGGGCGGCTATCAGGTAGCTCATTTAATTACAAGAACAAATATGTATGCTGCTGCATGGGCGGGTGCTCCGGTAGTAAACATGACTTCTGCTTATGGTGGTATGCGTTGGGAAAGTGGGATGAACAGACAGTTTCAGTATGAAAAAACACAGAGCAGGATTGGTGCAACTTTATGGGAAAAACCAGAATTATACATCGAAAACTCTCCATTATTTGCCTTACCTAAAGTAAATACACCGGTAGTAATTATGGCCAACGATGCCGACGGCGCAGTACCTTGGTACCAGGGAATTGAAATGTTTACAGGTTTAAGAAGGTTGGGCAAACCGGTATGGATGTTAAACTACAATAATGAGGCGCATAACCTGATAAAGCGCCAGAACAGAAAAGACATCCAAATCCGTGAACAGCAGTTCTTTGACTATTATTTAAAAGGAGCTAAAGCACCCTTATGGATGACACAGGGTATACCGGCAACAGAAAAAGGTAAAACATGGGGTTTTGAGCTTACTGATGAAAAGCCATAGGGATATATTGTTTAAAATCCCTACATTAACATCGTAAAACTAACTATCCCTAATGGCATTAAGTAGAATCTGGTCGGCCTTTATCATTGTTGCAATTGTTGTAGCCACTATAAAGTGTTTCTTTTTTGGACAATCTGATATATTTAATTGGATGGTCATTGGCAAAGCCAGTGACCCTGCAAATCCTTTAAAACTAGATGGCATTATTGAAACCTGCTGGGTTTCTGTGGAGTTATGTCTTAAACTAGTAGGTATTTTGGCGCTATTTATTGGTTTGATGAGCATTGCTGAAAAAGCTGGCGGCATTCGTTTATTGTCCCGTATAGTTGGGCCCTTCTTTTCTAAATTATTTCCGGATATTCCAAAAGGCCACCCTTCTATGGGGCACATGATTATGAACTTTTCTGCTAATCTATTAGGTTTAGATAACGCAGCTACTCCTTTTGGCTTAAAAGCTATGGAAAGTTTGCAAGAGCTAAACCCAAGTAAAGATACTGCATCAAATGCCCAAATCATGTTTCTTTGCCTTCATGCAGCTGGTTTAAACTTAATTCCGGTTAGTGTTATTGCAATCAGGGCTTCTCAAAATGCTTCTAATCCAACTGATATTTTTATTCCTTGTCTGATCGTTACTTTTGTTGGCACCATGGCAGCAATGCTTATTGTTTCTTTTAAACAAAAGATTAACCTGCTTCAACCTGTAGTCATTGTCTGGATCCTTAGTCTTTCTTTCATCATTGCATTATTGGTTTTATACATTACTTCGCTTAATGCCGATGGAATAAAATCATTCTCAGGAATTTTAAGCAACGGACTTATACTATTGGTTTTTCTGTTGATTATACTTGGGGCACTATATAAAAAGATTGATGTTTTTGATGCATTTGTTGAAGGTGCAAAAAATGGATTTGAAACCGCCGTTAAAATTATCCCTTATCTGGTTGGGATGCTGGTGGCAATAAGCATGCTTCGCACCAGTGGCACCTTTGATG
>NZ_JBFTNT010000347.1:0-4085 GCF_056397585.1 Pedobacter sp. 05L430
TATAATGCTGCTTTTAGCGCTGTTGATAGTTTTGCTATTGGCTATTTTACTACTTAAACCACTGTTGGTTTTACTTTCGGCGGGTACATTTACCTTTTTAACAAGCTGGTACAACAATAAAGACTTCGATGGCATTGCCTCAGTCGATTAATACTGGCTGAGGCTATTCATACAAATCAAATTATTAAGTCATTTACTCAATACAAAAAAACATGAATACTGAATCAATAAAAATAAACGAAACCCCTATCATACTATCAACCGGAATTTACGACCTCCTTAAAGATCATTTAAGAAGAAGAAAGTTAAGCAKGTATAACGAAGCAAAACTTGAATTGGAACTAAAACATGCAAGGCAGGTTTTAAGAAATGAACTACCAGCTGATGTGGTTACGGTTGATACCAATGTAAAAGTGAAGGAAATGGAATTAGGAAAAGAATTCATATACAAACTTGTTGCACCTGCAAAGGCACGAAGAAAACACAATACCCTTTCCATTCTCTCTCCAATAGGCGTAGCAATCCTTGGCTACACTAAGGGCGCCATAGTGCAATGGGAAATGCCTGAAGGAATAAAGAAGTACCAAATAGAAGACGTCACTAAAATAGGATAAAAAAAACCGGCATCTTCATCAGATGCCGGTTTTTTTTATCCTATTTCTTATCTAAAGGAGCCATCCCGAACATTAAAACCAAGCGGTGGTTCTCATAAAAATTTAAGGTTTGTTCAGCAACATCGTATTTCAATGTTTTATCGCTTATCAGCTTTAAAAACTCACTTTCGAGCCTATTTCTATCTTCATCTACACAAGCCCTCAAAGTACTGCCCATTTGTTTAAACGTAAGTTTACCATCGCCTTTTTCATAAGCTCCAAAGAAAGAATTACATCCTGCAAAACCATTAACTCTTCCCTTTTCTTTATCAAATACTACATAAGCCGGCGATTGTTCCAGAGCGACGCCATTCATCTGAATCAGTTTCCATTTATGTTTAACAACAAAATCCCATTCACCAGTTTTAACCGGCATCTTTTGTTTCTTTAATACTTTCTTTAGTTTATAAGTATAAATTGATGCATCGGCAGGAACATTGGCCCTTTTAGTACGGGTTACCAGAATTACATAACGATATCCGGGTTTATAATTAAAACCAGAAATATTGCTGTAAAACAGCTCCCAACCTTTACTGTTTTTATATTTAACCTGAAAACAAGTTTGCGGCGCTACACCTGTACAACTTGCACGATCTTCCTTAACTATAAGCTTTATTACATCAGCTGCATTGGCATAAACTGAAAGGCCCAGCAACATTAAAATAGTTAGTATTAATTTTGGACTGAAATTCTTTGTTATAATTCTTTTCATTTTCTGTGTATTCATCTTTGTTAAAAAGATGCACGGAACAAGTCGTTTCCATAAATATAAGATTTTCTTCTCCCCTGATTGATAAGATTTACTTACTTTAGGTTACACACTTAATGAAAAACCACTATGAAACGCAAACTCCTGTTCGTGCTTGGCTTATTGCTGTGCCACAGCCAGATTTCCAGCTCACAAACCTTAACAAGCGCACATTTTAGAATCTCTGATAGAGAAAATGGAATCAGATCTATCGAACTAACTATAAACAACATGATCATCATTGGTTTAAATTCCACTGGCGACATATCTTATATCGATGAGGCCGAAGGAGCACTTGCAGATTACACAAGTAATTCAGAATATACCGATAACGAACATTCTAAATTCATTGCCAATCAGAAAATTGAATATTACGACCGGTTTGACGATGAAAAATCGGGAAAAATAAAATGGATAGGCGGAATCAAAATTGATTATAATGATAATTTTGATATTCATGATCCCAGAGGAAAAATAAAATCCATCGGTAACATTCAAATTAAATACAATAACGCTTTTGATGTCCACGATAAATCTGGAACAATTAAATCCATTGGTGCCATTCAGATTAAATACAACAATGCCTTTGACATTAACGATCCCGCTGAAAAGGTTAAATCAATAGGGAATGTAAAAATCACCTATTTTAATTCTTTTGATGCAAAAAGGTTATTTGGCAAAATAAAATCGATCAAAGGAAACAGTAAAAAGATTTACGTGACAAAGTAAACAACCTTAATTTATACATTCCTTATTTTGTATCTTTGCCGCAAATGCAAGCCGTTCTATCGCTGCGATTATATCGGAGAGGAAAGTCCGGGCAACACAGAGCATCTCGCTTCCTAACGGGAAGAGGTTTGGGGATGAACACCCGAATTATGGAAAGTGCCGCAGAAAGCATACCGCCGATGGCTTTTAAGCACAGGTAAGGTTGAAAACGTGAGGTAAGAGCTCACGATTTTTCCGGGTGATCGGAGAACTGGTAAACCCCGGGAGTTGAAAGACCAAATAGGCTAACGCATGTAGGGCTGCTCGTCCGATGTTAGTGGGTAGGTCGTTAGAGATAAATGGCAACATTTATACTGGATTAATGATAGAAAACCTGAGCAATCAGGTTACAGAACCCGGCTTACAGGCTTGCATTTTGTTTTTTAAATGATATATCAGTTTCATAACTTTAAAAAAACACATTATTAAACTGAAAAATAATATATTAGCACTGGATAATAAGAAGATTTAGCATACCCTATGGCAAAATTGTTAATAATTGATGATGAGAGAGCGATAAGAAGTACTTTACGTGAAATCTTAGAATACGAGAACTATGAAGTTGAGGATATTGACAATGGTGTAGATGGATTAGAGCTCATCAAAAAGAAGAAATACGACCTTGTCCTATGTGATATCAAGATGAATAAAATGGATGGAATGGAGGTGTTGGAACAAGCACTTGCATATAGCCCGGACCTTCCATTCATTATGATTTCAGGACATGGAACGGTCGAAACCGCAATAGAAGCCAGTAAAAAAGGTGCATTTGATTTCATTTCAAAACCACCGGATTTAAACAGGCTACTGATTACAGTTAGAAATGCACTGGACAGAGGTACTTTAGTTACTGAAACCAAAGTATTAAAAAGAAAAGTTAGCAAAACAAGAGATATTCTAGGTAGTTCAGAGAATATAAACAAAATTAAAGAAACTATAGAGCGTGTTGCCCCTACAGAAGCCAGGGTATTAATAACCGGAGCGAATGGTAGTGGTAAAGAATTGGTTGCACGTTGGTTACACGAAAAATCGAATCGTGCCGACAGCCCTCTTATCGAGGTTAACTGCGCAGCTATTCCATCCGAACTGATAGAGAGTGAATTATTTGGCCACGAAAAAGGTTCATTTACCTCTGCTGTAAAACAGCGTATAGGTAAATTTGAACTTGCCAATGGGGGAACGCTGTTTTTAGATGAAATTGGCGACATGAGCCTTTCGGCTCAGGCAAAAGTTTTACGCGCATTACAGGAACACAAAATCACTCGTGTAGGTGGCGAAAAAGAACTTGAAGTGAATGTGCGTGTACTGGCAGCTACCAATAAAAATCTTTTAAAAGAAATCGAAGATGGCAATTTCCGCATGGACTTATACCACCGCCTAAACGTTATAAACATCCATGTTCCACATCTAAGTGAGCGCATCGATGATATCCCGGAGATCGCGCAAAGCTTCCTTGAAGAAATTTGTAAAGAATATGGCATGCCTGTTAAAAAGATCAGCGATAGCGCCATGACAGCATTACAAAGTCTGCCGTGGACAGGTAATGTTAGGGAATTACACAACATGATCGAACGTCTGATTATTTTAAGCGATAAAACCATTACAGATCATGATGTAACTGTATTTGCAAATCCTAGTGGAGGAACGAATATAGGTGCAGCAGGTGGGACTCCCAATGGATCTGCCCATACAGCTCCTTCTCCAGCCTTGGCTTATGATAAATTCAACAACTTTCAGGATTACAAAGACTATGCTGAAAAAGAATTCATCAAGTTTAAATTGGAAAAGAACAACTGGAATGTATCTAAAACTGCCGATGATATAGATATCCAACGCAGTCACTTATATAGTAAGATCGAGAAATTCGGATTAAAAAGATCCGCAGAATAAAAAAAAGCTCCTGATCAGGAGCTTTT
>NZ_JBFTNT010000348.1:0-4082 GCF_056397585.1 Pedobacter sp. 05L430
GGATTGCTGTTGAACATCAGCCCGTTGCAGAATGGCAAGACAGAGCCCTGAATGAAAAGGACCCGATTATATTGATGCACGCCATGACTGCACTGGCCAGAAATGGAAGTAAGGAATTAAACAGTAAAATGTTGAATGCGCTGATGCACATCAATTATATGTCACTATCAGAACCGCAGAAGATGGACTTGTTAAGAACGTTTGAGCTAACGTTACTGCGCACCGGTAAACCCCAACCGGTAGATAGGCTGAAATTAAGCAAATATCTAAATGCTCATTTTCCGGCCAAGAGTAATGAAATCAATCGGTTCATGACAAAGATCCTTGTTTATATCGGCGATGAGCAGGTAGTACCTAAAACTTTGGCCTTAATAGATCTGGCCAAAGACGATGAGGACTACCAGAAGGGAATAACCAGTTCGTCAGATTTGATCTTGAAAAATCCTCAATATGGATTGGATATTGCAAAAACGCTGTCTAAAACGCCACCTTCGCAACAGATTTATTATGCTGTAGCTTTAAGTGAAGCCAAAAAAGGATGGACACCTGCACTTCGTAACAAATATTTTAAATGGTTCTATAAAGCATTCGGGTTTAAGGGTGGTAACAGTTATATCGGTTTTATTGATGAAGCACGTAAAATAGCCCTAACCAATGTGCCAAAAGAACAATTTGCTCATTTTAACAAGATCTCCGGAGACGGCCTGGTAGACAATAAACAGCTTAAACTTGGCGATGTTACACAACCAAAAGGTCCGGGAAGAGACTGGAAACTGGACGAAGCACTTGCAGTAGTAAAAGACAGTTTGGTAGGCAGAAACTATAAGAATGGTAAAATGATGTTTGCCGCCACAATGTGTATTTCTTGCCATACTACAGGTGGCGAGGGTGGTTCTGCAGGTCCCGACCTTACACATCTGGGAACCAGATTCTCTGAGAAAGACATCCTTGAATCTATCATAACACCTAGCAAAGTGATCTCCGATCAGTATGCCGCAAAAGTTTATTATTTAAAAGACGGAAGCTCTATCTATGGAAGATTTAAGAGAGAGACCAAAGACAAGATTTATATTTCTCAAAATCCTTTTTCTCCTCAAACACTTCGGGAAATTAAGAAAAAGGATATAGCAATCACTTCTGTATCTAAATTATCCATTATGATGCCTGGCATGATCAACAGCTTAAATAGTGAAGAATTAAAAGATTTAATGGCTTATTTGATTTCAGGTGGAAATAAAGATAATAAAGTGTTTCAGCCGGCAAGTAAATAGAAGTAAGAAGATGCGTCAAATAAATAGAAATTCAATAAGCTTTATTGGAAGTGTGTTTTTGTTAATGCTAACTTTTTCGGCAATGAGTCAGGAAAAGGATTTTGTTAAAATTTTTGATGGTAAAACACTACAAGGCTGGAAAGGAGATTTAATCCACTGGAAAGTTGAAAACGGAACTATAATAGGTGAGGTCACTCCTCAAAATCAATTAAAGAATAATACTTTTTTAATATGGGCAGGAGGGAAAGTGGGTGATTTTGAACTGAAATTACAGTATAAAATTTCAAAAGGAGGCAATAGTGGTATCCAGTACAGGAGTGAAGAAGTACCCGGTGTTCCCTTTGGACTAAAAGGTTATCAGGCCGACATAGATGGGAACAATGAATATACAGGCTTAAACTATGAAGAAAGAGGCCGTGGCTTTATCGCAAAACGGGGCGAGAAAGTAGTTGTAGATTCATTAGGGAAACCTGATCTCCTTTCAACGTTAGGTACATCAGAGGAGCTGGCAAAGAATATCAGGAAGGATGATTGGAATGAATATCACCTGGTTGTTAAAGGCAATCATATGCAATATTATATCAATGGTGTATTAATGAGTGATGCCACCGATAATGATCCTGTCAATCGTAAAATGACAGGGTTATTAGGCCTTCAGGCACACGTAACCACTGAAATGCGGGTTGAATTCAAGAACATTAGACTAAAGCAAGGCCTTGATTATGCCTTAAAATCTCGTGCAAATGCCCATTCAACCATTGCATCGAGAATTGGCTTTAATTCTTCACCTTCAAAACTTAAACTATAGGTTACAAAAGGAGGAACAATATTTTCAGCTTTTCTGATAACCAGCACATCCTGTTGCATCTGTTTTAGGTGCTGTATAAGCATTTTTTCAGTTATGGCCGGAATCAATTTCTTCAGCTCGCTATACCTTTTTGGTCCGCTCATGAGGTGGTAAAGTATTACTGGTTTCCAATGACCTCCAATCTTACTCATCACGTAGCTGACCGGGCAGGTTGCCTTGTTATTTTCTCTGTTGGCATTTAAAGTTGAATTTTCTTTGATCGCTGTCATCTTACATACTTTGGGGTAAGTACTTGTATAAAAGTAAGTACAAATATAACTTTGTCTTTAAATAAAAACAGAACTATCATGAAAATAATTATAACTGGGTCACTGGGGAATATCAGTAGACCACTTTCAATTAACCTGGTTTCTGAAGGACATCAGGTAACCATCGTATCCAGTAACAAAGAAAAATCAGATGAAATTATAAGCCTTGGCGCAATCCCGGCAATTGGATCAGTAAACGACGAACGTTTTCTTACAGATACCTTTATAGGTGCAGATCTGGTATATCTGATGGTACCTAACGATTTCGCTGCCAATGACCTTAGAGGACACATTAAAGAAGTTGGCGAGCACTATGCCAACGCAATAAAAGCCTCTGGTGTTAAAAAAGTAGTTTTATTGAGCAGTATAGGTGCTCATATTGAAAAAGGAACCGGACCAATTGCCGGGCTTTATGCCGTTGAACAGATCTTTAGTAAACTTGAAAATATCGATGTACTAATCCTTCGTCCTGCATTTTTCTATAACAATTTCTATGCAAATCAGGATTTGATCAGACACATGGGAATCATCGGGTCTAACTACGGTGCAGATCAGCCAATCATTATGGTCGATCCAAAAGATATAKCTGCGGCCGCTGCAAATAAAATCAAAGAAGGCTTTACAGGAAAGAACATTTTTTATATTGCGAGTGATAAACGCCTGCTTAAAGAAGTTGCAGAGGAGCTAGGAAAAGCAATTGGTAAGCCTGAATTGCCATGGGTAGCATTTGATGATGTGCAGGCCTTTGATGGAATGGTAGGCGCCGGACTTCCAGAGGAAATTGCAAAGAATTATGTAGAAATGGGCACCGCTATTAGAAGTGGTGTACTTTGGGAGGATTTCGATTCTAAAAACACTGTTCCAATTGGTAAGATCAAACTTGAAGATTTTGCAAAACAGTTTGCCATTGCCTACAACGGATAGCAGAGCCCAATTACCCTTCGTTTACAGTGTCTCTGCAGCGTTTTCTATAATCGGTGGGTTTTAATCCGGTTTTCTCTTTAAAAAGCTTTGAAAAGTAGAAGCTGGATTCAAAATTAAGATCAATAGAAATCTCCTTGATCGGTATATTGCTGCTGCACAACAAATCCTTTGCCTTTTCTATTTTAAGTTGAAGGTAATACTGACCTGGAGATAAACCTGTGTAATTTTTGAAGAACTTCCGAAACGAGGAGTACCCTACACACAGATCCTGAGCGGCCTGTTCGGCCGAGTATGGATTGTTTATATTTGAACGAAACAGGAGCATTGCCCGGTTTATAACATTATCTTCTTCCTGGTTACCAAGGGTGTGTTGTTTGGCAAGCGAATGACAGGCACCAAGCAGATAAAACACTGCTCCGGAAACCAGAGGCTGATAACCAGGACGCTCTTGTTTCGTTTTTTCAATAATGCCATTATACACTTCCAGTATGCTTTCATTAAAACCAATATACTGGGTGGGTGCTTCAGGCTTTAAATAGCCTGATGTTACCAGATTGTCTATTATTTTGCCTTTTACGCCTACCCAATATTCATCCCAACCTGTTTCTGGGTCGGGTTTATAACGGTGGCGCTCATTTGGGAACAGTACAATGACTGTTCCTGCATTGATTTTGGTCTGTTTATAATTTTCTGATTCAAAGATCCCGCTTCCACGAGTGATGTAAATAACCTGATATTCCTGCAAGGTACGCCAGCTCTTCCAGTTAAAAT
>NZ_JBFTNT010000349.1:0-4065 GCF_056397585.1 Pedobacter sp. 05L430
GGTTTACAGAGAATAAAGATGGATGCTGTCCTACATATACTGAACTAATGGATAAATGGTCCTCTCCAACCATTCTTTTGATTTCCTTAAGGATCACCTGTACTTTTGCTTCTGTACGTTCCAATCTGGTTCCTTCGGGAGCTTTCATCCTTAACTGAAACTGACTGGAATTTACTTTAGGCAGTACGTCTCTTCCAATATTTGTGAGTAACAAGGCTGCGGCTACAATAACGACCAGCAAATAAACCAATACTACAGGTTTACGATAAGCCATAAGTCGATCCAGAAAGCGCATAAATCGATTCCTGAATCTGTCAAAGAGGGAAATCTTGCCATCGTTACTGAAGTCTTCACGTTCTACAAGGATTTTCTTTTGATTTAGCGTATCTTTTTCTGATTCCAGTCCTAGTCCTGTTTCGTTAAAAACTGCCTCATCATCTGTAATCCTTTTACTATGCTTTGGTGTTTTTTTAGGGTGTGCTACCATTAACCAATTGGCCATGATAGGTACGAAGGTTTGTGATAAAAAGAAGGAAACAATCATAGAGAAGCCAATTGCAAGTGCCAATGGCAAGAATAGTGCTCCGGGAATGCCTGTCATGGTAAAGGCGGGTGCAAATACAGCAAGGATACACAATAGGATCAGCAATTTTGGGAAGGCGATTTCCTTACAGGCATCCCAAATGGCCAGGGCCTTGGGTTTACCCATATCAAAATGCTGGTGTATATTTTCTATCGTTACTGTTGATTCGTCGACCAGGATACCAATGGCTAATGCTAAGCCACTTAAAGACATGATATTGATGGTTTGATCGAATAACTTCAGAAACAAAACCCCCGCAATGATAGAAGTTGGTATGGTTAGAATTACAATCAATGCCGCCCTTTTGTCACCTAAAAATAGTAATACCATTAGTCCGGTAAGAATAGCGCCGATTGCGCCCTCGCTGATCAGACTTTTTACTGCATTGATCACATATACCGATTGGTCAAATTCGTAGGACAGTTTTACATCCTCAGGCAGCGTGTTCTGAATCTGAGGTAAATTCTTTTTTAAGTTACTAACCACATCCCATGTAGAGGCGTCACCTGATTTGGCAATGCTCAGGTATACCGAACGCTTACCATTAATTAAGGCGTAGCCAGCTGTCGCATCTGCTCCATCCTTAACTACAGCAACATCTCGCAGGTAAAGGTTTTGTACGCCCCCCTTAAATAATGGAATATTTTCAAAATCTTTAACATTTTTGATTGTATAATTGGTTGGAGTCAGGTAATTCTTATCTCCTATACGAACATTACCCGGAGGCGCTGTTTGGTTATTTACTTTGATGGCTTCAACTACCTGGTCTACGGTTAAATTATGTGAACGCATTAATACCGGATCCACATTTATTTCAATTGTTCGTGGACTTCCACCAAAAGGCGCAGGTGCTAACAAGCCTGGGATAGAAGTAAATGAAGCACGAACATAGGTGTTGGCAATATCCTGCAATTCGTTGTTTGTTCTTATAGGACTGCTTA
This sequence comes from Pedobacter sp. 05L430, assembly GCF_056397585.1. Classification (NCBI taxonomy): domain Bacteria; kingdom Pseudomonadati; phylum Bacteroidota; class Sphingobacteriia; order Sphingobacteriales; family Sphingobacteriaceae; genus Pedobacter; species Pedobacter sp. 05L430. Next base: position 1,525 of record NZ_JBFTNT010000349.1, read on the forward strand.
GTACAAGCTGACCTATTGGAAGAGATGAAGCATCAAAACGGATAATGAAGGGAGGCTGTGACCCCGGAGGAAAAATGGCCTGGGCACGATTGGATAGGGCACTGAGCTCGGAAGCTGCCTGAGCCATATTGGTTCCTTCGTAGTAAGTGAGCTTCATTAGCATCAGACCCTGAATATTTTTGGTTTCAATGGTTTTAATGCCATTGGCAAACAATAAGATGTTAACGTATTGCTTGCCAAAGTAAGCTTCCATCTGGGTAGGGGTGTAACCGCCGAAAGGGTGGGCGATATAGATCACCGGCAGGTTCATTTTAGGTAAAATATCTACCTTAATGGTGTTTACTGCACTAATGCCAAAAAAGAATAGCCCGGCAACCAATACTAATATTGAGATAGGTTTTCTAAGCGCAAAGCGGATTAAATTCATGAATATTGCTAATTAAAATTCGTTGATGAAAAGGTCAAAATCTCCAAGTGCAGCCGATTTTAGCAATAATGCCTGCCACACATTGTTGTAGGCAATATCTCTGTCAGTTTCTGCGCGGTTAAGGGTATACAATGCCTGGGTAAGGTCTACTATTGTAGTTAATCCATTTTTATATAAAGTACTTTTCTGAAGATAGGCGTCAGATGCCGCTTTAACCTGTATCGGTGCTTCATTGTAATTGTCAATGGCATTTTTGAGTTTGGCGTTAGCTAATGATAATTGAGCTTGTAATTGCTGGCCCACAAGTTCATATTCGTCTTGTAGCCCTTTACTTTGGAACTGTTGCGCCCGTACCTGAGGGCTGGTACGCAGTATGCTTGTTAAATTCCAAACTACCCCGACACCCAAAAGATAGTTTCCTCTGGTTGGGTTTATCCCATCAAAATAACTTCGGGTAAAGGCTGTCTGGTTTTGAGCGTATGCGGAGCTAAATCCGGATCCTCTTCCCTGCATTACGCCAAAAAGAGAAAAGGTAGGATAGTAGGATTTTCGGAAAAGGTTTACCTGCTCATTGCTCACATCGACCCTGTTTTTGTAGAATCGCATCAGCGGATGATTTTTTTCATTCAATAAGCTATCTGCATACATCTGTTGAGGAATTCTTGAAATAGAGGCCGTATCCAGTTCCATTTCTGTTGAGGTTACACCCATCAGTATACCTAAACGATTGGCTTGTTCCTGTTCCAGGTCTCTTGCCTTAGTCAGCGAGATTTTTGCGCTTGAAACTTCTGCTTTGGCAAGTGATGAATCTACGCCGGCAATTAGCCCGTTGTGTGCCCTGATCACTGCTGTATTTTTGAAGGTGATTGCTCTTTCGAGATTGTTCTCCTGGGATTTAGCTAATCGTTGGGCGGCCAGCAGATTCAGGTAGGCTGCGGAGACTTTGATTTGCTGTTGAAACTTTTCCTGCGCCAGGTCGTTCTGATCTCTTTGCAAGATCGTATTGGCTACTTTAACCCTTTCTTTGATCCTGCCAAAGGTGAAAAAATCCCAATTGATATTGGCAAGGTACAAGCCCCCGAAAGCGGAATTCCAGTTTTGCTTTTCAAATGCTGGTCCGCTTGACGCTATACCTAATCCGCCCAGGCCATAAGAAGGGCCATTTTGTCCGTTAATGGTACCATAGTCTTGCTGGGCCGATAAGCTTAAGTTTGGAAGGAAATCAGTTTTAGCTTGCCTTACGGAAGCTTGTGAGGCGTTAACATAATTCTGTTTAGCTTTAATGGTTCCATAATTGGTTAAAGCAGTATTTACAGCATCCTTAAGTTTTAGTGTTTGCGCTGATGATGTTTTGGTATCAATAATTATAAAGCTGAAAAATAGAAAGTAAGGTAGGACTTTAGTCATAGTGTATTTATTACACGACAAATTTATTTTTCTACCCCGAGCTCAAAGTATGCGCGTCAAACGATTTATTATGAAATTCAAATAATTGCCCCTTTTTTAAATTAATGACTTTACCATTACATTGAGTATCTGGTTGGATAAGGCAAAGTTTGAGGCAAACAATCCATAGAAGATTTAATCATCATATACTATTCTTGCTGAATCAAATCTGCGGTCGTAATTGAATACATCATAGATTAAACGGGCAAGTAGGATTTTGATTTCCAAAGCGTCTTTAAACTTATCAAAATGATATTGATATATCCATTGTTCGTCTTTGAGAATAAATCCGAGAGGTTTAATTTCTTTGCCATCTCCAAATATCCACCCATGATGATCATAGTAAGGGTCTTCATCGTAAAGCAATGTAATTTCAATGGTGTGATCTTTTAATGTAAATCTGGCGTATATATCCGGCCTGGATTTAAAATACAATTTGAAATTGCTCACTACCCCTTTAACCAAACGAAAAAGCGCGTCATCGATCTCCTGACTATCGTATGTCTGACTAACAGGCGCACGCTGCCATTCAAGGATTTTATTTTCTCCTTCCTGCAGGCGTTCTGCAAAAAAATCTGTTCCCAAGTGATCAAAGTATTTTTTATATTCTTCGCGGGTTAACATCTTAGTCATGTTTCTCGCTTTAGTTTTTTCTTCCGAAATAAGCC